>JALSGX010000192.1 GCA_026982535.1 Ghiorsea sp.
TGGTTTGCAAGGTTATGGTCTGTATCGCAATTATATCAAAGATGCGTTGGATAAGCTGGAGATTGATGTACATGTGTTTCGCGCAGGCAAATACAAATCTGCGGCTGCACCATTTATTCACACAGCAATGACAGATGATGAGCGCAAAGCCAATCAAGCATGGTTGGACACGCTTTGGGGTGTGTATACCGATGATTTGTTTGAAATGCGCGGCATTGAGCCAGAGCGATTGCAATATGTGTTGGATAATCCATCGCTTGCCATTCAAATGTATGAGGGCGATTTGGGTAAATTGATGCTCGAAGAACATTGGGTGGATGCTCTTTTGTATGCCGATGAAGCTGATGCGCAACTGGTGCAAAAAACGGGCGATGTTGATTGGGTTGATTTTAAATCGTATCTGATGGCGAGTGGTAGCAGCTTTATCCCTAACCAACCAAAATCTGAAGATAATTGGGTGGGCATTGTGTTTGGCAGTGGTCAAATTCTCAATGGTGAGCAGCCTTCAGGCACGATTGGCAGCGATACTATGGTTGAGCAGTTAACCATGGCATTGGAAGATGAACGCATTAAAGCGGTGGTGCTGCGTTTGAATACGCCTGGTGGTAGTGCGTTGGCATCAGAGAGCATTCGCCATGCTGTGGATGTGTTGCGGAATCACGGTAAACCTGTGGTCGTATCTATGGGTAGTATGGCGGCATCGGGTGGTTATTGGATTGCTTCATCTGCCGATGAAATTTGGGCTTCCCCTGCCACAATCACAGGTTCGATTGGTGTGTTTGGCATTGTGCCGAACATTAGCAAAGGTTTGCAAAAGCTTGGTATCAACACTGATGGTTTAGGCACAACCAAACTCGCTGGCGCTATGCGTATGGATAAACCGCTAGTGCCAGAGCTTGCCGATTCGATTCAGCTGACCATAGACCAAATTTATAAAGAGTTTATTGGGCATGTGGCGAAAGGTCGCAACATCGCAACTGAAGAAGTAGAACAGTTGGCGCAAGGTCGCGTGTGGAGCGGGCAAGATGCTTTGGAGTTGGGGCTAGTGGATAATTTGGGTGGCATTGATGATGCTATTAAAGCTGCGGCGAGATTGGCAGGGATTGAGCAAAATCATGAAGCGATTGAAGTGTTGCCAGAGCAAAGCCCGCTGGACTTAATTTTGGATAACCTGTTGAGCGAAGTGACAACGTTTATTGCACCAGCTCAGCTATCCGTGTTGGACACCATGCTGCTATCGGTGAAACAACGCTTGGCGCAAGTCTTGATGTGGAACGACCCTAGGGGCGTGTATGCCATCAGTGGGGTTGAACTGGTTCAATAGCTTTTCATGCTTACCGAATATAATTTTGAGCTTTAATGCTGCCTTCACCCAAAGGTGATGAGAATACGTGCTAGTTGGATTGTATGTGTGTTGATTCTTGGAGATGCTTATATGTGGATGAAGAAATTACTGCTGTTGTGTGTGCTTGGCTTGATGACCATGCAGGCGCAAGCCGCCGACCTAAAACGAGCAAGCTTTGATAATGGCGTGCAACTCATTGTTGAAGAAGACCACTCTGCGCCTGTTGCCATGGTGCAAATTTGGTTGAAAGTTGGTGGGCGCGATGAACTGCCAGGCAAAACAGGTTTGGCGCATGTGTTTGAACACATGATGTTTAA
>JALSGX010000193.1 GCA_026982535.1 Ghiorsea sp.
TGGTGTGAATCATGCAGCATCGCATCAGGCAGATACATTAATGGTCATGCCTGAACCAGCCCAACATTCAGAACACCAAAGCACAGCTTTGGCAAAAGACTTGATGCAGGCGCATCGTAATATTGGGGTTGGTGTCGCGTTGATTGTATTGATGCATTTGTTTTGGTCGCTTAAACGCAGGGGTGTTGAACAAAGACGACAAATGGGTGTGTTGTTCTCTACCCAACAGTGGGTTGAGGCAGCAAAGATTGCTAAGTCTTTGCCACTGATATTCATGGGTAAAAAGCCCATGGTTGAATCAGGTAATGCACTGGCTTTAACCGTTGAAATGATGGGATTACTGACCATGACAGCGATGGCAATAACAGGGGTTGTGATTTGGACGCTTTGGGCAGGTCTGGGCTCTGATGTATCGAGATTAGCGGAGTTTGTGATGCAAGCGCACTCTGCCGTTGCTGTTGTGCTCATGGTGTATCTCGCAGGGCATGTTTCGATGGCTTTATTACACGTGCGTTCAGGGGACTTAGTGTTTGCGCGAATCGTACCTTGTGTTGGAAAGAAGGAAGTAAAGTAGTTATTGGAGGTGTGTGATGAATATTGATCCTGTATGCGGAATGGAAGTCAAACCTGAATCAGCAAGGTATACAAAATACCATGAGCAAGAGTGGTTCTTTTGCAGTGAGAAATGTGAACATAAGTTTGAGGATAATCCTGAGCAATACACTATTGATCCAGTGTGCCAAATGTTCGTTAAACCTGAATCAACACATCGAAGCAGCCATGCAGATAAGACATATCGCTTTTGCAGTGAAAAGTGTCTTGGTAAGTTTGAGGCAACACCTGAAGCTTATTTGGGTAAACATGAAAGTTGTGAACACCAAGCTACTTCAACATCTGCGGCAGTGGATGAAGCAGGTGATGGACAATATACCTGCCCCATGCACCCTGAAGTGGTGAGTGACAAACCTGATTCATGCCCCAAATGTGGCATGGCTTTGGAACGCATGGGTCTACCCGTAAGCAGTGAAAAAACTGAATATGTTTGCCCTATGCACCCTGAAATCGTGCGCGATGAGCCAGGACCTTGCCCCAAATGTGGTATGGCACTTGAGCCACGCACCGTTTCCGCAGAAGAAGACAATACCGAGCTGGATGATATGAGCAGGCGTTTTAAAGTGAGCGCTATTTTATCTATCCCTGTATTTATTTTGGCGATGGTGGCGGATTTGGCTCCATCTTGGCTACCAGACTTTTTACACATGAGTACGGTGCAATGGATTCAGTTTGTATTGGCGACACCTGTGGTGCTGTGGGGAGGTTGGCCATTTTTTGTTCGCTTCGTGCAATCCATCAAAACTTGGAACTTGAATATGTTTACCCTCATTGGTTTGGGGGTTGGTGTGGCATGGTTATACAGTGTTGTGGCATTGTTTATGCCAAGTTTATTCCCACCTATCATGATGATGGAAGGTGGTCTTGTTGATGTGTATTTTGAAGCTGCGGCAGTGATTACAACCTTGGTCTTATTGGGTCAGGTGTTGGAGTTACGCGCGCGTTCGCGCACCAATGAAGCCATCAAACTATTGCTTGGTATGGCTCCGAAAACTGCGCGTTTGGTTAAAGATGAT
>JALSGX010000194.1 GCA_026982535.1 Ghiorsea sp.
TAACCAAATTACGCGTAAAGCCATCCAAGATGCAGTGGCAAACCCGACTGGGTTGAACATGCCTTTGGTAGATGCGCAGCAAGCACGCTCAGCACTTGACTACCTCGTGGGGTTCACGCTTTCTCCTTTATTATGGCGCAAGATTCGTGGTGGTTTGTCGGCTGGGCGGGTGCAATCGGTTGCATTGCGTTTGATTTGTGAGCGAGAGCAGCATATTCGTAACTTTAAGCCCAAAGAGTATTGGACAGTTGAAGCCATATGTCAAAAAGGTGATTCAGCAACATTCAAGGCGATGTTATATGCGCTGAGTGGTAAAAAGTTAACCAAGTTTGACCTAAACAACAATCAGCTTGCGAAACAAGCTGCCAAAGTTGTAGAAGCAGGTGGTTTTGTTGTTGGTGATGTGCAAAAGAAAAAGAGCAAGCAGCAGCCATCACCACCTTTTATTACTTCAACACTGCAAATGGAAGCCTCACGCAAACTGGGGTTTACGGCACGCAAAACCATGCAGCTTGCGCAAAAACTGTATGAAGGCGAAGAAGTGGGTGGCGAGCGTGTCGGTTTGATTACCTATATGCGAACAGACTCCACCAGTTTATCCCAAGAAGCAATCGATGAAGTACGAGAGCACATCAAAGCACAATTTGGTGCAGAGTTTCTACCCAGTAAACCACGGGTATTCAAAGCTAAAAGTAAAAATGCACAAGAAGCGCATGAGGCGATTCGCCCAACTTCATTTGCTCGCACACCTGAAAGTTTGCAAAGTACATTATCTGCTGATGAGTTTAAGCTTTATACATTGATTTGGAAACGGGCAGTGGCATCACAAATGGAAGCTGCTGTATTGGATCAGGTGCGAGTGGATTTATCATCGGGTGAGGTTGTGCTTCGAGCCAATGGCTCAACCTTGGTGTTTCCAGGGTTTCGTACCTTATACATAGAAGGCAAGGATGAGCCAAGCAAGGCGGGTGAAGAAAAAATGTTGCCACCATTGGAAGTTGGCGATGCTGTTGATATTACAAGCGTTGCGCCTAAGCAGCATTTTACAGAACCCAAGCCTCGCTTTTCTGAAGCGACATTGGTGAAAGAGCTTGAAGCCCATGGCATTGGTCGCCCATCCACTTATGCTTCGATTCTGAATGTGCTACGAGAACGAAAATATGTGACCATGGATAAAAAGCGATTTGTGCCTACGGATGTGGGTGAAATTGTGAACAAGTTCTTGACCGACTATTTCGGCAATATTGTGGATACCAATTTTACAGCAGATATTGAAAACAAGCTGGACGCTGTAGCCCGAGGTGAGCAGTCGTGGAAGCCTCTGTTGCGAGAGTTTTGGGAGCCATTTAAGGAGCGCATTGACTATACCCAAGAGCATGTGAAACGCTCGGATGTAACTCATGAAGCAAGCGATGAGGTATGTCCTGAATGTGGTAAACCTATGGCTATCAAGTTGGGGAAGTATGGCAAGTTTTTGGCATGTACAGGCTATCCTGCGTGCAAGGTGAGCAAGCCGTTGCATGGGGATACAGAGCAAGCACCTGTTGAAACATCGGATGAGAAATGCGAAAAATGCCAATCACCCATGGTGGTTAAAACAGGTCGCTATGGTAAGTTTTTGGGGTGTTCGGCATATCCGAAATGCAAAAACATTCAGCCCTTGGAAAAGCCCAAGGATACAGGTGTTAAGTGCCCAACATGCAACAAAGGAACATTCCTGGAGAAAAAGTCGCGTCGAGGCAAAGTTTTTTATTCATGCTCGCAATATCCCAAGTGTAAACATGCTTTGTGGAATAAGCCATTGGATAGACCATGTCCTGAATGTGGCGCGCCATTTATCACGGAAAAAGTGACCAAACGCAATGGTACAGAGCATGTGTGTGCTAGTGAAACATGCAGTTGGAAAGAGCAAATTCAAGCACCTGATTGATGGCTTTTTTATATCGGCTTGGCAATATTGATGATATTGAGGCGGTATTTCGATTGGGGAGCGCAGTATTGGATGAGGCATGGTCGAGAGATGTGATGCTACAATCGCTTCAGGTTGGTTATGATTTGTTTGTGTGTTATCAAGGCAAAACATTGATTGCTTATGTGTTAAGTCAAGATATGTTGTTGGAAACACAAATCATGCAAGTGTGTGTGCACCAAGATTTCAGGCGGCAGGGGGTTGCAAACAAGCTGATGAATATGTTGATTGCAGCCAAGCAAGGTATGGAGGCATTGGTGCTGGAAGTACGGGTGTCCAATGTTGCAGCACAATCACTTTATCGGCACCTGGGTTTTGAGATTGTTGGGCAGCGCCCCAATTATTATCGCCAAAATCAAACCAGGCAACGAGAAGATGCTCTGGTTATGGCATATACGATTACAGCATGATTCAGCAGATCCTTCATACGCAAGCATGGTTGGATGTACGCAGTTGGCGCACCAAATATAGTGCAACACTTACCCCTGTGCACATCAGCGTATTATCTGTGGTAACACCTTTGACCCGTTTGCTGGAAGGCAAGTATGGCATGAAGCTGGATGTGCATGTGCATGATCAGTGCGTTGATACAATTCATGAAATGGAAGCCAGCCTCTTAGAGGAGAGCGCACAAGAGCGTTGCCTACGGCGTAAAGTTTCGTTGTTATCTCGTGGTGAAATCATGTTTGATGCGGAATCTGTGTTGCCGTTGCATGTGTTGCCAGTAACGCTTATGACAGCCTTGGAAGAGGGTAAGCAGCCTTTGGCAAACTTGTTGTCTGAACAAGGTTTGTCATTATCACGATCCAATTTAAGTATTACCAAGATTGAAGGGCAGGGCTTTTATGAAGGATGCTGGGCGAGACGCTCGGTGCTGCGTTCACCAGTGGGCACAAAAGCCTTGGTTACAGAAGTATTTCATGAGTCCATTTGGCGTAAGTTGCATTACCTTATACAACGCTAGAAAGGAGTTTTTTATTTATTGCATGGCAAGCTCCATTTCCCGCACGGCTTCATCCAAGTCAAGTTCAATAGCAGCAAGGTGAGTTGTTGTTGCACCAATGCGTTGGATAGGTGGATACAACATGGGGTCAATATCTTTTTTGGTGTCAAATAGCATTGCATGTCCATAGTGTTGCACAAGAAAAATAGCAGCATCGACAATATCAATCATTTTATCCCGGGGTCTATCATCAGATTCAATGCCGTGGTGAGAGGCAATGCTCTCAAATGTATCAGGCATTTCCCAATAATGAAGTAAGCGCCCCCCCATTTCATGATGCAACATACTTATGATTTGAATTTGGTCTGGTTGGGCAAGGGGAGCAAGTAGGTCTGGTACTGCGCAGATCACGGCCAAAACGCCCACATCATGTAGCATGCCCGCTAAGAATGCTTCTTCAGGGTCAGCATTGCGTAGTAGCTGGGCAAGACTTTTTGCAGTCACAGCAACATACAAGGCATCTTTTTTGCTGCGTTGCAACATGTTTTGGAACCCTTTATCTTTAACATTGAGGTGTAGCTTTGATGAGATAGCAATCATCAATTCTAAAGTGCGTCGACCACCAAGCCGTTGTACAGCCATAGGTAGACTACGGATTTCGTATGAGCTGCTTCTAAAAGCTGGGCTATTGGCAATACGAAGTACTGTTGCGGAAAAAGTGGTGCTGTTTGCCAATACCTTGGCAATATCTGAAGCTCCCTTGCTTTCATCTTTTACAATTTTTTGTATTTGCAACACGCTTTTGGGTAATAAAGGGAGTTTAACCTCACCTTTTCTAAAGCGTAAGCGAATGACTTCGGCAAATGCTGCAATATCAGTACTCATTTTCATCTCCCATTAGTTTAACAATTTCAGCAACACTACGGTTGGAGTTGGCTCGTGGCGCGATGCGATAGACTTCTTCAATGGTGGTTGCTCCTTCCAGTACTTTATAAAGACCATTTTCCATCAGGGACAACAAATCTGTGCTTTCACAACTGATTTGACGAACAACATGGGATGGTTCTTGATTGATAATGGCGGAGCGAACCTCTTCATTGAGGATCAATAGCTCATGTAGTGCGGTTCTTCCATGGTAGCCTGTACCATAACATGTGCCACATCCTGTACCCCGATAGAAGGTGTGGTTGCGTAAGGTTTCATCATCAAGACCTACAAGGCGGGCAATCCGCTTGTTAGGCATATAGGGCTGTCGGCAATCGGGGCAAATAGTTCGGATTAGGCGCTGAGCCAAAATGCTGACAACTGTTGATGAAATGAGGAATGTTTCAACGCCCATATCAATAAGGCGAAGCAAACCACCAATAGAATCTTCGGTATGAAAGGTTGTAAGCACCTTGTGCCCTGTAAGCGCGGCTTGAACGGCAACCGATGCTGAATGTGTATCACGAATCTCACCCAAAACAATGATGTCTGGATCCTGGCGAACGACAGACTTTAAGGACTGAGAGAAAGATCGCCCTACAGTATCATCCACTGAACACTGCATAATACCATCAATGACATATTCCACAGGGTCTTCCAAGGTGATGATTTTGCTTGTCGGTCGGTTCAGGTAGTCCACCGCAGCGTAGAGTGTGGTGGTTTTACCAGAGCCTGTTGGTCCCGTGATGATAATCACACCTGTCGGTACATCCAAAGCGTCGTGTTTAAAGCGTTCCAAGATGCCTCTGTCCATATTGATTTGTTCGATACTTTTGAGTCCGCCATCACGGCGCAACACGCGCATGACAATATTTTCACCATAAGTTGTGACATAAGTGGAGATCCGAAAGTCCACGGTAATATCACCAACAGGTTGTGTAATTCGACCGTCTTGATGTGTTCGGGTATCGGCAATATCCATTTCTCCGAGAACTTTTAAGCGAGCAGAAACGCGTTTGGCAATTTCTAAAGGTAAGTCCATTTTATGAATCAATACACCATCCATGCGAAAGCGTATGCGCATATGGTCGGCCATGGGCTCGAGATGAATGTCACTGGCAGAGTCACGAATAGCAGCAAGAAAGATGCTGTCCACAACCTCAGAAATGTGGTTGCCATCATCATGCTCTCCATGCATGCGATGTGAGGTTACTTTTTCAATAAGACTAAGCATAGTGCTTTGCGCAGCAATAAAAATCTCAGATTGTTTTTGGAGTTTATGCTCAATTTCAATAATAGCGGCATGATTCAAAGGGTCAGCGGTAAGGATATAGACATGTGTTTTGCCTGCTTCGTAAGGTAGAATCAAATGTTGCTTCAAAAACTTTTTGGAAAAGGGTTCGAGCAAACTGAGGTCAACCATATCAATATCAATATGTGCCAGAGGAAAGCCAAGCTGCTCGGACAAGGCTTGTGCCAGTTGCCGATCATTAATAAAGTTGAGTTGAATCAGCATCTCTCCCATACGTAAGCCAGGGTGTGCTTTGAGTTTTTCTTCAGCCTTCTCGAGATCTTGCAGGCTGATATAACCAAGTTCACAAATCAGTTCGCCAAGCAAAAAGGCGCGACCATGCTGGTGCAATACCCTTCGCTTTTCATCTTCTGTGATAAACCCGAGTTCAATCAGTATGGATGATAAAACTTGTTTGTTGCCTAACTTTTTCTGTATACGAATAGCTTTTTCAAGGTGACTGAGTGAAAGCGTGGAAGTGTGAAGTAAAATTTGCACAAGCTTGGCTCCAGGTTGGTTTTGGAGCAAACCTTGCACAAGTGTACCTTTGTTGCTTTGTTTGACCATATATGAGATTCCTGTTTACAAGTGACCTTTTGCAATGTTTTGTGGTTGCTCAATGATAAAGCATAAGTGGTGCCAATATGGGTTTGGGCTAACAGGTTTGGGCTGAATAATTGACACCTGTCATACGCCCTCTAGCGTGCCGCATGTAGCTTGAATAAATATGTGTGAAAGGTGAAAGACTGTGAGCAAAACGAAACACAAAACAGCCCCTGTTGAAGGCATGATTGACGCTACAGATTTTGTTGAACTCAAACGCGATATGCAAAGTGCGAAAGTGATTGCATGGTTGCAGTATAATCAGCAACAACTGATTGCAGCGGGTATAGTTGTGGTATTGGCTTTGGTGGGGTATGCGTTGTGGCAAGAGCAGCAACAAAGCCAGAAAGAATCTGCGGCATTGATGTATATACAAGCTAGCAACACCGCTAATGATGATGAGCGGTTTGCCTTGCTGGATAGCGTGATCAAGTCATACCCTGATTCTGGATATGCTATACTGGCATACCTGCAAAAAAGTGCTGCGCAAGATGTAGAAACACGGAAGGCTGCATTGCAAGCTTTGATGAATCATAAAGGTGCGCCAGAGTTTGTTTGGCAGGCCAAGTTGGACTTGGCAGAGCTTTACTTCACTGAAGGTGATATTACCAAAGCTAAAGCATTACTGGAATCTCGGTTGGGCAAGCACTATGAGCAAGCGCGTTTTGCCATGTTGGCAAATATGACTACGGATATGAATGAAAAGATCGAATGGATACAGAAAGCACTAGCTGCGGAATCACATGATCATGATTTGCAAGCAAGGCTTGAGGCTGAACTTGCTCGATTAAAAGCGTCAAGATAAATGAACCCGTTTACCTGTGCATTGCTTGTGTTTGTTGCAGGTTTGATTATCCCTGCTGCAAGCTGCGCTGAGCCTCACATTCAAACGGTTTGGTCAGTTCATGTGGATCAAAGGCTGCCAAACTCCCCCCTGGCTTTAAGTAGCCCCGCTGTGGTGACACGCGACCAAGGGTCTTGGGTTGTGTTAGCGGGGCGAGATCGTTGGGTGCATGTCTATGATTTGGCTTCAGGCAGACAAGTACGCAGGTTTTTTCTAGGTGAGCCTTCCGACTCGGGTGCACTTGCACTATGGAATGGGCAGGTTGTGTTGGGTGATATTCGGGGGAACATGTATGCCGTTGATCCCACTGAAGGTAAAATCGTTTGGCAAAAAAGCCTAGCTTCATCATTCACCATTCCACCGCAAGCCTTGGGTGAGGACTTTTTGATTCAGACAGGTGATAATGAACTGTATTGTTTTTCAGTATCAGGCGCAAAGCGTTGGAGCTTTTCAGGCGCTAAAAGCACATTGGGTTTATATTTTGGCGCAGAGCCCTTGATTCAGGATGATATTGTGTATGCCGCATTCAATAATGGTGATGTGGTTGCATTAAAAGCTTATACTGGTGATGTCTTGTGGAAGCGGCAGACTATATTATCGCATATTGCGGCAAATGTATCTGATATCAAGGCGCCGTTGGCACAGCCTGTTTTGTTGCCTGAGCTTAATCTTGAGGGTGAACAAGTTTACAATGCCTTGCTCATACCTATATTCCAAGGTGAGCTGGTGGTCTTGTCTGCGATGGACGGCGCACAGTTTTTTGACTTGCCTATATCGATGAAGTCTTCACCTCTGAGGAAAGGGGATAATCTGTACATAGCGGATGGTTTGGGGTTTTTACACCTTTATAATATCTCGAAAGGCAATCGTGTGTGGAGCAAAAAAGTTTCATCGTATGCTTTGTTGGGGCCAGTAGTGTTTGGTGATGCGCTATGGCTTGCAGACAGTCAGGGCAAGGTATTTCGTGTGCGTTGGGATGGAGAGGTAGAAGCCTCTAAACCTATGCTGGGTCATATCAGCCGCGTACCTATTGTTACAGATCAAGGCTTGCTGGTGCGCACAGACCGTGGTGTTTTGGCATTGGTGAAATAATGGCTTCCAGACTTCCTGTTGTTGCGATAGTTGGTCGCCCTAATGTTGGAAAGTCAACGCTTTTCAATCGCATGATTAAGAAACGCAAGGCCATTGTGGGTGATCGCCCAGGTGTTACAGTGGATCGCTTAGAAACAGAGTGTGTGATTGGTGGAGAGGCGTGTGTATTGGTGGATACTGGCGGCATTGGTGAGTCGCAGCATGGGGAAATGCAGGCTGCGATTGATAGCCAAGTTGAAGCTGCGTTGGATATTGCGGATGCAGTGATGTTTGTCGTGGATGCCTTGGTAGGAGCAACACCGGTGGATCATGCTTTGGCAAATAAGCTACGAAAGGCAGGTTTGCCTGTGATTTTGGTGGTCAACAAAGCTGAGAACGCAAACCTCGCATCTGAGTTCTTTGCTTTGGGCATCGGTGAGCCACAACCTATATCTGCGGAACATGGGCATGGCATGGCTGGCTTGTGTACCCTGGTTGCCAACACGATTCCCAAGTATGATATTCAAGATGAAACCAGTCATGAAGAGCCGTTGGCCAGTGTGACGGTGATTGGTCGCCCCAATGTTGGTAAATCAACCTTAATCAATGCTTGGTTAGGTAAAGAGAGAATGGTGGTTAGCCCCATTGCAGGGACAACCCGTGATGCGATTGACACAGATATGCCATATCATGATGGGTTTATTCGCTTGGTGGATACTGCGGGACAGCGCAAGGCTGGGCGCATCAATGATGTGATTGAGTTTGTAGCACGGGTTAAGGCGGTGCAAGCGTTTCGGCGGGCGGATGTTGCAGTGATGGTGCTTGATGGTGCAGAGGGTATTGTAGAGCAAGACATGCGTTTGATGCACTTGGCGCAGGAAGAAGGTTGCGCATTGATTGTTGCGGTGAATAAAGTCGATGTATTATCTGAGGAAGCATGGAAGTATTACGCAGAACGGTTGGATTTTAGAATGCGAGGGCTACCAGATATTCCTGTGTTTCGCATAGCGGCGAAATACAAAAAAGGTGTAAAAAACCTGTTGCAATATGCGGTAAAGGCAGCGCAGGCCAATGCGTTTGAGGTGGGTACAGGTGCATTAAATCGCTGGATGGCAGACGCAGAAAAAAAACAATATGCGCCCAGTGATAGCGGGGCTGTTGTTCGCTTGAAGTATGCGACGCAAATCAGCACAACACCACCAACCATTAAAATATTCAGTAATCGCCCTCAAGCGATTCGAGCCTCTTACAAACATTATTTGGAAAAGAGTTTTCGCCAACACTTCAAGCTTCCAGGTGTTCCAGTGCGTATTCAATTTGCTAAATCCGACAACCCATATGAAGCAAAAGTCAAGGGCAAAGCCAAGACTGCCAATGAAAAGCGACATCAAGAAAAGAAAAGAAAGCGTAGCTGATGCACTGTTTTGAAGAGACCAAAGTTTTGCCTATCAGCGCCAAAGAAATGTATGATTTGGTGATGGACATTGAAACATACCCTGTGTTTGTGCCGTGGCTGTGTGATGCGAAGCTGCTGGAGGTGAAAGATAATGAGCTAAGTGCGGAGTTGACCATGGATTTGGCAGGTACCACATACAAGTTTCAAACGGTTGACTACTTTATGCCACATAAGTTGGTAGAAATTCGTTTGCTTACAGGTCCTTTTAAGTTTTTGGAAAGTGTATGGACATTTGAACAACTGGATAGTGGAAGTTGTAAGGTACACTTCTCAATTGAATTTGAGTTTAAGAGTATGATGCTGGATATGGTGGCATCACCATTGTTTGGTGCTGCGTGTAAAACCATGGTGAAAACCTTTGAGAAGCGAGCTTTGGCTTTGAAGGGTGCAAGGCGTTAGTCATGCATGTGTCAGTGGTGTACGCTTTACCCGATCAACAGTTTGTTGAAGAGCTTGATGTACCAGAGTCATCCACGGTTGAGCAAGTGATTCAAATGTCACAAGTGTTGATTAAGTTTCCCGACATTGACTTGGCAGTCAATAAAGTGGGTATTTATGCGAAGTTGACCAAGCTTGATGCAGAAGTTCATGAGGGTGAACGCATTGAAATATATCGTGCTTTGCCTCGCAAGCCCCGAAGCGTACACGCTGGTGACGACAAAAAAGCGCGTGTCCGTGCCAAAAAAGAGCGTTTACAATCCAAAGCTTAGTTTGATATATTGAATAATGCGAAGGGGAGTCAGCCATGCAACGCGAAATCTTTGTTTATGATATTGAAACCATACCCGATGCCGATGCCGCCCGCCGTTTATTGGGCAAGCAAGACATGGATGACTTTGAAGCTCGTGATGCTTTATCCGCTTATTTTTTAGAAAAAACAGGTGGTAAAAATGATTTTCCTAGGCAGCCCTTTCACCAGGTTGTTGCCATCAGTTATGTGCACCTTACGCGAGAAATTGGTGAAGAAGGTACAGAGCTTGCCATCAAACGCATTGCCACAGGTGGTACGGTCGAATCCAGTGAAGAAGAGATGTTGCAAGGTTTCTTTAACATCATCGAAACCCGTGCTCCGCAACTGGTCAGCTTTAATGGCAGAGGTTTTGATATGCCAGTGCTCAAATACCGCGCCATGGCGCATGGTTTGTCCTGTCCAAGATGGTTCAAAGAAGGCGATAAGTGGAACAATTACGAAACCCGATATTCGCACAACTACCACCTCGACTTACTCGAAGTGTTATCCGATTTTGGCGCATCCGCCCGCTGCTCCATGCATGAAGTCGCCACGGCATTTGCTATCCCTGGAAAACTGGATACAGCAGGCGATGATGTGCGCGGCATGTTTGAAGGTGGTGAAATTGATGCCATCCGCAATTATTGTGAAACGGATGTCTGTACCACGGCATTAATCATGTTCCGCTGGATGCTGTTTAAGGGTGAACTATCCGAAGGGGCGTATGCCCGTGCTATTCTTGGTATGCGCAACTATCTTGAATCAGAAGCCGAGCAACGCCCGCATTTGGCTGAGTTCTTGGCAGCTTGGAAGGATGAATAAATAGTTTACAGGCATTAAAATAAAGCTTCTCAATGTGCTGTAGAGGGAGGAGAGATGGAAAGTGAATTAGCCCTTGGTCTCATATATCAAACCATTATTGGTGCATTCTTACTCTTTCCATTATGGAAGATTTATAGCAAGACTGGAAAAAACCCAGTACTTTCTTTGTTTGTATTTTTGCCATATATTGGCTTTTTGATGGTTAGCCTTATTTTAGCATTCTCACGCTGGCCAGCGACAGAGTTAGTTGCAGATTCAGATGAGCAAGAGATATAGTTGAAATGGGTATCAGCATTTGGCTAATCATTAATGTTCTACTCATATTTATTTCAATTTGGATATATGGTCGCATATTAAATAAAGCAGGCTATTCGCGCTGGTGGGCAGCGTTGCTCCTTCTTCCAGTTGTTAATCTAATGATGATTTGGGTCTTTGCATTTTCTAAGTGGCCTAGCCTTGAACAAGTAACCAGCAAGAAGTGAATAAGAGTCCTGTTTGGGTTTCATGTTGATGTTGGTTTTTGCTAGCTATAAATAAACAAATTATATCCGATTAAAATAAACTATTGCGCTTATTATTTTAGCCGTTAAGTTTCGCCTCCCTTTGCGAGAGGGGGCTACAGGAAGCAGTTTTTAGGCGTTGTTTAAGAAGCTGTTTTTTGTGGTTGACTTTGACTGTTT
>JALSGX010000195.1 GCA_026982535.1 Ghiorsea sp.
CACCATTCCTGTGAGCAAGGGCAGAGCGGCTTTGGGCATTTGGCAGGGCGTGTATTTGTATGAACACCGCTATGCGCCCATGCGGCGGCGGGTGATGTTGCATGTGGTGGGTGAAGCATGAGCCATCCAACCATGACATACAAGATTTTAGAAAAAGTATCCTTGTTCAAAGGTTTCTTTAAGTTTGAAGGGTTTACCGTACAGCACGATACATTCAAGGGCGGTTCGCTCACCATCAACCGAGAACTGTTGGAGCGAGGGGATGCCGTGGCGATTTTATTGTATGACAAACACTACGATGAAGTCTTGCTGATTGAGCAATTTCGCATTGCGCCTGCGGTGCGCCAAGACAATGCCTGGATGATTGAAGTGGTGGCAGGTATGTTGGATGAGGGCGAAGACAAAGTGCAGTGTGCGATTCGTGAATCCATTGAAGAAGCAGGCTATGAACCATTTGATATTCAGTTTTTGGGTAAAACCTACGCATCCCCCGGCGGCACATCGGAATGTTTGTATATGTATTTGGGTTATGTGGATAAAGATAAACCTGTATCAGAAGGCGGTGGCTTGGATGAAGAGCATGAGGATATTCGAAAGCTTTGGGTATCCCGTGAGGAAGCGGTGAGGATGGTGCAAGATGGGCGCATCAATTCAAGTGTACCGATGTTGACAATATTGTTATCATTCGGAGGGCAAGAGAAAATTAGGGGTTGAATCTACAGAATATAACCCTTATATATTAGATTATCATAATATAATTAAAGGAGAATAGTGATGGCAACAGTAGACTTAACAGCAGAAAACTTTGAGGAGAAGGTAAGTAATAGTGCTATCACTATTATTGATTTTTGGGCGCCTTGGTGTGGACCCTGTAAAGCGTTTGCCCCTACTTATGAGGAAGTATCTGAAAACCATCCCGATGTGATGTTTGCTAAGGTCAATACTGAAGTTGAGCAAGCTTTGGGGGCGCAATTTAATATTCGCTCTATCCCTACATTGATGGTGATTCGTGACAATATTGTGATTTTTTCACAAGCTGGCGCACTGCCCAAGCCTGCTTTGGAAGATTTAATCAAACAAGTTAAGGAAGTGGATATGGATGAGGTGCGTGCTGCTGTGGCTAAAGAGCAAGCAAGTAAGTAAGCCATATGCCAAACCAACTGATGCGGAGCCGTTGCCTAAGTGGCAGCGGTTTTTTTGTGATCTAGCACACAAGTTTGCTTGCCTAGGCACTTGCTGCTAGACTTTCCAATATGGGTTGGGATAGAAGCGGCAGACCTAAGCGCTTGCGCCGAAAGCAGAAGCGCGTTGTTTTGCTTGTGGCGATTATTGGCTCTTTGGCGCTGGTATCGGTGATGACATTGTGGGAAGATATTCAACAAAAACACAAAGGTTCTGTTTTTAGTTTTGTAAGCGGCTTCTTTTCAGAAGAAGAAAAGCATATCTTGTGGGAAAGTATGTCTGATGAGGGTAAAGCGATTATTCGTAAGCATCGAATAGAGTAAAAGCAATCGAACTGGTTGCTATAAGGACGAGAGGCTTAAGGTGATATTTTTTGAGCGTAGTCGTGCTAATCAACCTCTGTGGCAAAGGGTCGCCAAAAGTGCTGCATATCTTCAGAAATACAAACTTGATGAATGACAGAACTGGTACTCCAGTGTCGAATCAAGTCGCTATCTCGTGCAGGGTCGATCAAGCGAAACCCTGCTTCACCACTTTGCCGAGTACCAATGGCGTCACCAGCACCGCGATATGCCAAGTCTGACTCTGCAAGGGCTAAACCATCATGGCATGAGGTCATAAGGCTCAAGCGTTTTCTGGCATTGTTGCTTGCTTGTCTGCTGGGAATGAGTATGCAGTAGCTTTGTAAGCTTGATCGACCGACACGACCTCTTAACTGGTGCAGTTGAGCAAGGCCATACATATCTGCGTGTTCAATCACTATCACCCGTGCTTCAGGTATGTTTACACCAACTTCAACCACTGTGGTGGCAACAAG
This sequence comes from Ghiorsea sp., assembly GCA_026982535.1. Taxonomy (GTDB): domain Bacteria; phylum Pseudomonadota; class Zetaproteobacteria; order Mariprofundales; family Mariprofundaceae; genus Ghiorsea. The sequence goes on from JALSGX010000195.1 coordinate 2,000, forward strand.
AATACGGCAACTTCCATTTGCAAAGGCAGCTAAAGCAGCTTGTTTATCTTTGGGCTTCATTTTGCCATGCAAGGTAAGAATAAGTTCATCAGGAAACTGCTGCTTGAGTGTATTTAGGCGTTGATCCACGCTCATCATGTCTTCATCTTCATCAATGCGTGGAACAATCCAATAAATACGCCCGTTTTGGGCAAGCATTCGTGCAATTGCATCGATAAGCGCGGGCAGTTTGCTTTCAGAAACCACACGGGTATCAACTTGCTTTCTTCCTTTGGGCAAGCCCCGCATGATGCTTAAATTCATATCACCATACAGTGCAAGTGCCAGAGAGCGAGGAATAGGTGTGGCAGTCATGGCAAGCAAATGAACTGCGTCTTTCTTGTTTTTTGTGGTTAAGCCCCAGCGTTGCTGTACACCAAACCGGTGCTGCTCATCCACCAGCGCAAGACCAAGGTCTGCAAACCTGACATCAGATGTGAGCAGGGCATGGGTGCCTACCAATACATCAATATCACCAGTTGCCAGAGATTGAATGATTGATTTGCGTTCTTTCTTTTTGGTACTGCCCGTAAGCAGTGCCACACTGATATGATGTGGCTCTAAAAGCTCGCATAGTGTTTGCATGTGTTGTTTGGCTAACACTTCAGTTGGAGCCATCAGAGCGCTTTGCCTGCCATGTGCGGCAAGGCGAGTAACCGCCAGTGCTGCAATCCAGGTTTTACCAGCACCCACATCACCTTGTAGCAAACGGTGCATGCGTTTTCCCGCTGCTAAATCATCACCAATTTCTTGCCACACATGCCGTTGAGCATCCGTAAGCGTATACGGTAGTGATTGTATAACATCTTGCTCTTTTGTGGTGGTGGGCAGTGGAGTGGTGCAAACTTCAGCTTGCTTGCGTTGTTGCTGCATCAGTTGCAGATAAACCATGAGCTCTTCAATTTGCAAGCGTTGCAAGGCTTGTTGTATGACAGGGCTTTCTGGATCATGCCGTGCGTTGTTGTGTAGAAGGTGCAAAGCTTGGTATAAGCTTGGATAGTTAGGCAAATGTTTATCCAGAGGGCTTTGTGCTTCTGGGGCAATCAGTTGCAAGCCCTTATGTATCCAGCCCCCGACTTGACGACCACTATACCCGGCAATTGAGGCATACTTGGCTTTCCAGCAGGGTTCAAAGTGGCTGATAGGTTGCCACTCAGGGTGGGGCATTTGCCACTTGTTTCCCCATTTATCAGGTATGCCTCGCACTGTAATGTTTTGCCCTTCGGCAAGTCGCGCATCAGACATCATATATTTAGCATGAAAAAAAGAGAGTATTATGGATGTACCAGTATCATCCGACAATGTGATGTGGACAGTGGTTTTGCGCCCAAAGCCGTGGCTTTTCCGGCTTGTGATTGTGCCTGCAATACGCGCTTCTTGTTTGCGCACAAGCGCTGAGATTGGAGTGATATATCTGTCGTCCACCCATGATTTGGGAAGGTGAAGCAGTAGTGAGCCCACACTGCAATAGCCTGAAGCCTGTAGCTTCTTCGCAATGACAGGACCAATGCCATCAATATGTACAATAGGGCAATAGAAGCTTGGATAAATGTTAATCGGCATGGTTTGGCTTTAAGGTTGCCTGTAAGATAGGCAATAGGCTTGCGTCATGGCGTGGTTTGAAGTTTTGCAAACGCTCATTGGATACTGCGACTACAGCATCATACCAGAGCGGGATATACACTTGGTCGGCTGCCATTTGTTGTTGGATCAAGGTATAAAGTTTTTTTCGCTCTTTTAGGTCTTCACTTGCCGCAGCTTTGTCTAGCCATTCATCCACCTGCGGGTTGCTGTAGTGCCCACGATTGGCACCTTTGGGTGGTTGCATACCGCTATGTAGAATCCAACGGTAGATATCTGGATCGGTGATACCAACCCAAGATAGCGAAAACACTTGAAAATCACCACGCTTGATACGGGCATAAACCCCCCCCCATTCCAAGGATTCTATGGATACATTAACACCAATGTTTTGCCAGGCACTAGCAATAGCTGTGACCAGTCGAAGTCGAGCGGGGTTGGTGCTGGTGCGGTAGTTGAGCGCAAAACGCATGCCATTTTTATCGCGGGGGAAGCCAGCCTTATCCAACAACTCCTCAGCTTTTGCAATATCAAAAGGGGTGTGTGGTATATCGGCTGCTGCCCAATGGCTTGGGGTAAGCACAGTTTCACCTAAAGTCGGTAAGTCGGCAAACAAGGCTTGTTTGAGCAGGTTTCTATCCAACGCCAGCGCCAATGCTTTGCGCACCTGCTGATGTTTTAATATCGGATCTAGCATATTTAAGCCAATATAGGAGAAGGTGGTGGAAGGTTGGCTGGTGATATGCAGATGGGGTTGCTTTTTGAGCCAAGGAAGCAGGTGGGGTGGTAAGTCATTTTGTGTAAAGTCAATTTCACCACGCGCAAGCTTCAGTACGCGGGTTACTGGATCTTTGATGGTAAGGATATCAATGGCTTGAATGGATGAAGCATCAGGCATGGCACGGGTTAGGTGTAGGGTATTACCCCAGGATAACAGCTTGAATGTACCACAACCGATAGTGTGCCTGGCTTGGTGAGGCTTCAAGGCTTCTGATGCAGGAACAATGCCTAAGTTGAGGCGGGTGAGTAGGGATGAATCAGGTTTATTAAGCTGAATGGTGAGCTGATGTGGCGAGTTTACGACAATATCTTCAATGGCTGTGAAGCCAGCTTTAAGTGGGCTGGCTAGTTGGTTGGATCGTATGGCATTGAGTGTGGTGGCAACATCTTGGGCAGTAACAGCTTGACCATGATGAAACTTTTTGTCTGCATCTAAGGTGAAGACCCAAGTATAAGGGTCGGGGTGTTGCCATGATAATGCAAGGTTGGGTTGCGGCAAAAAATCTTCACCAAGTTGTATTAAGCCACAATGTATCAACTCTTGAACTTTGTGTGATGCGGCATCGGTTGCAAATCTAGGGTCTAGGCTGATAGGGGCAGATGCCATACCAATACGCACAGTATGTGCTTCTGGTGCTTCTGTGGAGCACGCAGCAAGCCCTAGCATGATGAATAATGCAAAGTATTTCATGATGCCCATAAGCTTAAGGTTTCGACATGCCCTGAGTAGGGGAATAGGTCTAGGGGGCGTAGTGCTTTGAGTGTAAATCCTGCATTGGCTAAAGCGTTTGCATCACGCTTGGCTGCCGCCAAATTGCAATTGACCATGATGATTTGCTTGGGAAAGAGCTGGTTGATATGCTGGCAAATGCGCTTGGCACCTTTGCGGGGTGGGTCAAGAATTAGTGTGTCTGCACCGACAAATGGTTCAATGGCGAATGTTTTGAACAGGTCTAATGTTTGGTAGGTGGCATGAAGGTTGAGGCGCTTGGCATTGTTGTTTGCAGCTTTGACGCTGGCAGGGTTTAGCTCGGCACCAACAACTCTGGCATCCAATGCCGCGGCAACAGGTAAAGACAAGTTGCCACATCCTGAAAAGAGGTCAACAACTCGCTTAGAGCCTTGACACCACTCCAACACTTGTGAAACTAAAGCTTGATTGCCTTGCTGATGTCCTTGCACAAAATCATTGGCACCAATCTGAATGTTGAGTGTTTCATGTTTGAAGGGGTGCAGGTTGATATTGTCGAAAAGTGTAAGTACAGGCTTATGCAATGCCTGAATAGCAGGGGAGTTACGCTTGCGCCACCACCACTGTTGATCTTTTGCAATGCTTGGAATGAAACCATCGGGGCAGTCGTGTTCAGATTCCAAAATAATATGAATACCATTGCTTAACTCTACGGCTTGAATGCTTGCAACAGTTGAGGGCAAAGCCATCTCTTCCAGCTCTTTTCGCAGTGTATCCAGTGTTTTGCTTAAGGCGATACATGTATCACTATGAACCACATGGTGGCTAAAGCGCTGGTAAAACCCAAGCTTATCACCTTTTCTAAACCAACGCACACGCCTGCGTCCTGCAAAACCAGGCTTGTGTTCTTGTTTTAATGGTGCAAATACTGTGGCTTTTGTGATAAAAGGTTTGAATGCGTCAAGCACCCATGATGTTTTTAGCTTGGTTTGTGCTGCCAAATGCATATATTGTAGAGAGCAGCCACCACATGCGTTAGCAACCATACAAGGCGGCTTTATTCTATCTTGTGCAGGAGCTAACAGCTTTATAACTTCAGCGCGCCAGACACCACGCTTTTTATCAGTGACTTGATACAAAGCCTTATCACCAGCTACGGTGTTGGGAATGAATATGGTTTGCCCATGATGATGTATGATGCCATCACCACCATACGCCACAGCTTCAATATGCCCACGAAAGGTTTGAGGCATGGTTATTTGAGTAAGTCGATAGGACCAATGGTAATTGGGTCTTGGGTTTTGAATTTGATGCGTACCCCATCCAAAGAAGGATACTTATCTTTGAAACCTGAAATGGTGAGCGCTTTATCAATATCCTTGTTTTTTTGCACAAAGATTTTTTTCCACTTCCGTTTGCCTTCAGGTTTTATTTCAACTTGAATAAACCCATGCTTGAAATCCAGATCGCCAACACTTGCTTTGTGCACAATAATTTTGGATAGCGAAACAGGCTGATCAAACAAGATAGCACTGTAGCCATGCTTGAATGATGAAAGCCATCCTTTTTCTGCTAATTCAGGGTAAAACAAGTGAGAGCCACCACGGAATTCATGTGGTGTTTTCGTATCAACTTTAGATTTATCCTTACGCTCTACGCGATGTGGAACCCGGTAGGCAATAGAGCGAGGTATACGCTTTTTAACTGCGGTTTTCACTTGGGCTTTTGCCTTGGGCTTTTGCTTTGGTTGGGCTTGAGCTTGCTTGCTGACTTCGACTTTACTGTTTGCAGCTTTTGAAGCAGTGCTTTTTTCATGTTTTGTACTTGTGTTGATAGCGGGCTCTACTTTTGTGCTCTCGCGTTTGCTTTCGGTACGCTCAGTTGGTGTTGTTGCTTTGTGCTCTGTTTTTTGAAGAGTTTGGCTTGTGACATGCTCCAAAACCGGCTTTTTCAGCGGTGTCATGTTTGCGGCAATTTGTGTTTGCGCTACTGTTTTTTCAGCCATGCTCAACACACTGATAACCCCAGATCCGAGCATGATAAACACAAGCGCAATCATGGATAAATCTGCATGGGGTTGTTGAATATGTGGTATAAGTTTTCTTAGCAGCGCTTGCCACCGAAAGCGCCCATAATCTACCCATTGTTTGGCAACTTGGTGGTTTGACAATAATGAGGAAGTGGCGGGTGTTTCTACTGGCGTGGCGGGTTGTTGCTCTCTTGCTTTTGGCGTGGCGAGAAATTGAAGCTGGTCCAGTATATTTTTTATGTCTTGACGCACAATGCTTGCATGTTCAGGGCGTTGTGCCTTGTTCTTTTCTAGCAGTTTAAGAATCAAGTTGGAAAGTGGAACAGGAATGCTCGCATCCAGCTCGTGTGGTTTAGGTGCAGGCTCCCGGACTTGCTTTTCCATAATTTCAAACTCACCGCCACTACCTGTAGCATCGAAGGGAAGCTTACCTAACAGCATATAAAACAAGAGTATACCAAAGGCGTATAGGTCGGTGCGCGCGTCAATGGGGGTGTTCATAATTTGTTCAGGTGCCATATAGCGAAAGGAGCCAACGGTGGCACCGCTTTGGGTAAGATCTTCTTCGCCTTCTTCAGGTTTTGCCAAACCAAAGTCCAGCAATTTGACTTCACCTTTTTCGGAAATAATGACATTGGCAGGTTTTAAGTCGCGATGAACCATGCCAAGCGCGTGCGCTGCTTCTAAGCCTTTGAGAATTTCTATGGCGATATAAAGCTTTTTCTTGATGGGTAGGCCTCTGTTTTTGCGTAAATAGGTTTTTAGGTTGTCCCCCTTTACCAACTCCATCACCAAAGCCATATGCTTATCATCTTCATACAGCGAAAGTAGTGTCACAATGTTTGGGTGCATCAGCTTGGCGTGCATGCGTGCTTCACGACGGAATCGTTGCTTTAGGTTTTCATGGGTAAGTAGATGGGGATGTAAGACTTTGATAGCGACAAGACGACCAAGGTTTTTATCCATGGCACGGTAAACAATCCCCATGCCACCTTGACCAAGCTTGGATTCAATGGTATATGGACCTAGCTGGGTTAGGTTTGGTGCTTTTCCCAATATGGTTGAATCATTTGCCATGGCTATTCAGCTCTACCCTTAGACTTTTTACAACAACACATGATAAGTGTTTGCAGATTGTTGGTATTCTCAGTGGTAATGTCAAGCAAGCCGCATCACTTTTTAACACTTTGAATTTTAGCTTGTAAAGGTGCATGGTGGGCATGACAGATGCAAACCGCCAAAGCATCAGCGGCATCTTCGGGCAAAGGTAAAGGAGGTTTGAGTAAAGCTTTAATCATATGCTGAACCTGTGCTTTTTCTGCTCTGCCATGACCAACCACGGCCTGCTTGATTGCGGTGGGGCTATATGAGTCAATGTTAAGATTAGCGTGGCAACAGGCTGCAATGAGCGCGCCTCTTGCTTGCCCGAGCTTGAGGGCAGATGATACGCTTTTGGCAACAAACACATCTTCAATGGCTGCGCTTGACGGCTGATATTCCAAGATAATATGAGACAATGCGTTGAACAAAACGCCCAATCTGTTCACAAATTCACCACGACCACAGCGAATGACATGATGGTGAACATGTCGAATACGGTTGCCTTGAATATCAATAATACCCACACCTGTTTTTTGGGAGCCTGGGTCTATACCCAGAACACGAATGACTTCACTCATGTGATAAGCCTTATTTTTTCCAGTTCGCAGATTAAAGCCTGACGACCAAAAAGCAAGCGAAAGGTATTGCCGCCATTGCTTCGCCATACCCAGGCAGCACGGATACCCGCAAAAAGCAGGCAACGAATCCTTTCTGTATGTTGGGTTTGTTTAAGGTATTCAGGCTTGCCACGGATAATCACTCGAGGTTTGTAGTGGCTGATGGTTTCTCCGTATAGATTGGCAACCGCGGCAATAATATTACTGTGGTATGGATCATTGAAATATTGCATTTGTTTTTCAATTCGCTGCATACCCTCAGCAATGGTTTGCAAGCATTGCTTTTGTCGGCTTATTTTTTTTTCAAGGGCAAGCAAGGTGGTGCTATGCAGTAGTATGGGTTTGGCATAGCGAACCTCTTGCCCTTGCAGAATGCGTTTGGCTTTGATGGCGCCAGTATAGAAGCTGGGTTTATAGGTTGAATCACGGGCAAATAAAAAGTCCATACATGTGGTAAATTGAGGGAGATCACATTTGCCTTCTTGCGCAATAGATTCAACCAAGCTTACGGCTTGCGTAAGTACGGCAATGGCAAATGCTCGCTGTTGCTCGCGTTGTTGTTTAGGGTTCAGGCTGGGTTGTTCATCACGCATGGGGGCGATTGTGACCACGAGAAAGCTTTGTCACAAGTATGAATTGGAAGAAAGGGATGGAAAATAATGAAAAATGATTTTTTTAAGCGTGTGCGAGCTTGCCTGATGGAAGATCATGTTGATCAAAAGTTGTCTATGGTACACAGCCTGGCTGAGTATGTTCGTAATCAAGAAGGTTATATTTTATCAAGCTTGTCATGCTTTGATCAGCCGCTGTCAAGCTCCTGTAATGGACATCCCGATAAGCCTGACCTTGTAGAAGCGGTGAAGGTTGCGAAGAGAGGGTTTGGTAGCCCTGAAGGGCGAAAAATCATGATTCATGCCATTGCGCACATTGAGTTTAACGCGATTAACTTAGCATTGGATGCTATTCAGCGTTTCCCCGGTATGCCAGAGCGTTATTATGCGGATTGGTTGCGTGTGGCGGATGAAGAGGTTTACCATTTTGAGCTGATTCGGGCTCATTTACGATTTTTAGGCGCAGATTATGGCGACTATCCTGCACATCAAGGGTTGTGGGAGATGGCGGAGAAAACAGCAGGTGATGTGCTGGAGCGTATGGCTTTGGTGCCAAGGGTATTAGAAGCACGCGGTTTGGATGTGACGCCGGGGATTCAGGAAAAGTTGCGGCAGGCAGGCGATCATCACGCTGCGACTATTTTGGATATTATTTTTGCCGATGAAGTTGGGCATGTTGAAGTTGGAACACGGTGGTTTCATGATTTATGCAGGCAGCGAAATAAAAGCCCTGAGAAAACCTTTTTTGCACTGATAGACAAGCATTTTCCCCAAGGGATTTATGGCCCCTACAACACGCAAGCTCGTGAGCAGGCAGGTTTTTCATCGTATGAGATAGACATATTGCGCCATGGCAAGTTAAAGAAGAAGCTGTAGTGACTTAGCGTAGTGATTGGTATTTGTTGAGGACTTTGGCGACATAACGCTGGGTTTCAGGATAATTAGGCACTTGATTCCCTGCTTTTCGTACAGCTTCTTCTCCTGCGTTGTATGCGGCCAGAGCAAGGCGTTTGTCGCCATTGAACTTAGCCAAAAGCTTGCTGATAAGGCGCGCGCCACCATGAATATTTTGCACAGGGTCTTTTCTGTTTTGCACACGCAAAGCCTTTGCGGTTTGTGGCATCAGTTGAGTTAAGCCCACGGCTCCTGCCTTGGATACAGCGTCGGGGTTAAAGGCAGACTCGGTATCTACTAGTGCATGTAACAAGTTGGGATCAATATGGTATTGTTTTGCAGCTTCTTTTATCAAGGGGAGGAAAGCGCGTTTATTGCGTTTGTAGGTGTCAATACTATAATTTTCATTGCTCTTCTGGCTAAGGTGGGGGCGAAATACAGATATCAGGTGGTATGACTCATCCATTTTTTGGTCTGTGAAATAGAATTGCCCCACGCTGTCTTTATAGGTGTATATGTCTGCGTGTGTGGGAGAAAGCCAACCCAAGAGGATGCCCAAACACAAGAGTTTTGTATTGAACATTTAGAGTAAATACAGCGTGGCAAGACCCAAAAAGGCCAAAAAACCAACAACATCAGTGACAGTCGTTAAAATGGTTCCAGAGGCTAGTGCGGGGTCAATGTTTAATCGTTGCAGGGTTAGCGGAATCAATGAACCTGCAAAACCTGCTGCGATAAGGTTGATCATAATGGCTGCGGCAATGATAAAGCCAAGCGTGATACCATATTCAGGGAACCACAGGCTAGCG
>JALSGX010000196.1 GCA_026982535.1 Ghiorsea sp.
TAGTGTGCGCTCAAACAACGCTTTGAGCAGCATGGGGCTACCGTGGGCTTGAAGTTCTACAGTATCTTCGCCTGTGTAGGATTGTGCGCCTTCAAAGTAGATGGTTAAGCCATGGTCAATGGTCTCGCCTTGCTCATCATACCAATGATGAAAGTGGGCAAAACGAGGCGTGAAAGCTTTGTCACGCTGGCAGAGCTTTAAGGCAATGTCAGCAGCTTGCGACCCTGAAATACGGATAATGCCAATGCCACCACGACCTTGTGGCGTGGCAATCGCACTAATCGTATCGGGTGTATGCTCAGTGGCACCACTCTGTGTTACACGTCGTTCATTTGGAGCTTCCAAACATCTCTCCTTGTGCCGTGATTGATACCATTGGGCACAACACCTTATGTTAGGTCGCTATCAGTCAACATTCATGCTTCGCATCACCAAACGCTGTTGGATGATGGAAAGAATATTGTTCACAACCCAGTACAAGACCAAACCAGCAGGGAAGAATAGGAATAGTGCTGTCATCATGATGGGTAAAAACTGCATGACTTTGGCTTGAATCGGGTCGGTTGGTTGCGGGTTTAGCTGCATTTGAATATACATTGAAATACCCATCAAAATTGGCAATACAAAGAACGGGTCTTGCACAGACATATCTTCAATCCAGCCATAAAATGGTGCTTGACGCATTTCAATTGAAATTAGCAGAACCTTATAAAGAGCAAAGAAAATAGGCATTTGCATCAGTATGGGTAAACACCCGCCCAACGGGTTAACCTTATGTTTTTTATACATTGCCATGACTTCTTGACCCATTTTTGCGCGGTCATCACCATAACGCTCTTTTAGACGAACCATTTCAGGTTGCAGCTTGCGCATGGATGCCATGGAGCGGTAGCCGCTTTGGGTTGGCATAAACAAAACAATTTTAAGCGCAATCACCATCAGAATGATAATCACACCATAATTGGGCACATATTGGTTCATCCACAACATAATATTGTGTAGTGGCTCGGCAATGACTGTAAACCAGCCGAAATCAACACTGCGTTCTAAACCAACACCAAGTTTTTCAAGGGTTGGCACAGCTTTAGGGCCAATATACATGTTATTATCAAACACCATATCGCCTTGCTCAACCACGCCATCATTAATCATGCCCGCTTGATAAGAGCGACCATCACCTTGGTAGTAATAGCGATAGCTTTCATCTTGATCTGTGCCATAGATGGCTGAGATGAAATAGCGGGTCATCATACCTGTCCAACCACCCAAGGCAGCCAGTTTTTTAGCACCAGATTCATCAAGGTCTTCATAGCTAACTTCAAACAGCTTGCCGTCAAAATAACCAGCGGGACCAATGTGTTCATTAAATGTATCCATGCTTTCAGCAAGCGGGTTTTTTTCAACCACTTGGCGATACAGCTTAAGCCCAGCACCACCTTTGATGCGGTCAACAACATTCACCAAATACGAGCCTTGCTCCAAGGTGTAGGTGCGTTGCCAAACATAACCATCGCTTAGCTTGGCTTCAAAATTTGCGACTGTTTGGTTGTTTTTTTCATCCATTGAAATGAGCTTGAAAG
>JALSGX010000197.1 GCA_026982535.1 Ghiorsea sp.
CCCATGCAAATCTAACCATTCACGCATTCTTAAATAGGATAAGAAATGAGATTTACAAAGCTTGCGCAGTTTGTTTTGACTCAAATGCTGCTTTTGTTCGTGATACCAGTGCCAAAGCTTGAGCCATGACAAGAAATCCGATGTTTTATCCGTGAAAACGCTGTGTTTTTCATCGGCTTTTTGTCGGTTGTCCGCAGGGCGAACTTTGGGGTCTTGCACGGATAATGCCGACACAATAATCAACACTTCATGCAAGCTGCGTTGCTTGTCTGCTTCCAGCAACATGCGCCCAAGCCTTGGGTCAACAGGCAGGCGAGAAAGCTGCTTGCCCATGGGGGTTAGTTTACCATCGTTGATGGCTTGCAGCTCTTCAAGCAAGCGGTAACCATCTTGAATACTGCGCTTTTCTGGCGGCTGCATAAAATCAAACTGGTTGATGTCGCCAAGATTTAGGCTGGTCATCTGCAAGATGACATGGGCAAGGTTGGTGCGGCGAATTTCAGGATCGGTATGTTCGGGTCGGTTGTTAAAGTTGTCTTCGCTGTAAAGCCTGAAACAAATACCTGCCGCTACACGACCACAACGACCCGCCCGCTGGTTGGCAGAAGCTTGTGAAATGGGTTCGATAGGTAGCTGTTGCACCTTGGACTTGGCGCTATATCTGCTGATGCGAGCAAGCCCTGAATCAATGACAAAGCGAATGCCCGGCACAGTGAGCGATGTTTCCGCCACATTGGTTGCCAAGACAATACGCCGACCTGTATGCCCCTTAAAAATCTTATCTTGTTCGGCAGGGGAAAGGCGAGAATACAAGGGCAAGACTTCGGTATTTCGCAGTCCATGTTGATTGAGCGCATGGGCTGCATCCCTGATTTCTCGTTCACCCGGCAAAAAGATCAGAATATCACCTGTTGCATCATAGCTTTCAGCTTCATCCACTGCTTTAAGCATCGCAGCTTGTAAGCTGGTGTCATCTTCCATATCTGAAGGGGGTAAGTACACAATATCCACAGGATAGCTGCGTCCAGAAACTTCAATCACAGGCGCATCATGGAAAAACTTGGAAAAGGTTTCGGTGTTGATGGTGGCGGAAGTGATAATGACTTTAAGATCTTGGCGTTTGGGCAGAATGTTTTTCAGATAACCCAATAAAAAGTCGATATTGAGGCTGCGCTCATGCGCTTCATCAACAATGATGGTATCGTATTTGAGTAGCAATGGGTCATGTTGGATTTCGGCAAGCAAAATACCATCGGTCATCAGTTTGATGTAGGTGGAGGGCTGGCTGTGGTCGGAAAATCGAACTTTATAACCCACATCTTTGCCCAATGGTGATTTGAGCTCTTCTGCAATGCGGGTTGCCACACTTCTTGCGGCAATTCTTCGCGGTTGGGTATGTCCGATTTGCCCTGCGATACCGCGCCCAAGCGCCAAACAAATCTTGGGGATTTGCGTGGTTTTACCCGAGCCTGTTTCCCCTGCAATAATGGTGACTTGATTAGCAGCAATGGCATCTGCAATGACTTCGCGCTTTTGGCTGATGGGTAAGTCTTCGGGATAGTTGATGTCTGGC
>JALSGX010000198.1 GCA_026982535.1 Ghiorsea sp.
GTATCGGCAATGAACAGCAGCGCCAAGGCGTTTCTGGATGCTGCCATCGACGATTACAATCAGCGGTTCAAAACCAACTTCAGCGTGGACAGCAAGGGTTTTCAGAACTACTACCGGGATTTGGCAAAGCGGGTCAAGTCGCAGGAGATCGACCTGCTGATTGTGGTGGGCATGTTCCTGACTGGCTTTGACGCACCCACGCTCAACACCCTGTTTGTCGATAAAAACCTGCGTTATCACGGGCTGATTCAGGCGTATTCACGCACCAACCGCATTTATGACGCCACCAAGACCTTTGGCAATATCGTCACCTTCCGCAACCTAGAACAGCCCACTATTGACGCGATTACGCTGTTTGGCGATAAAAATACCCGCAATGTGGTGTTGGAGAAGAGCTACAAGGAGTATATGGAAGGCTTTACCGATGCCGAGACTGGCGAAGCAAGGCGCGGGTTTATGGATGTGGTGACGGAGTTGGAGCAGCGGTTTCCTGATCCTTCGAGCATCGAGAAGGAATCGGATAAAAAAGCCTTTGCCAAATTGTTTGGCGAATATTTGCGCGTGGAAAATATCTTGCAAAACTATGATGAATTCGCCAGCCTGAAAGCCTTGCAACATGTGGATATGGGCGACTCAGATGCTGTCGAGGCGTTCAAGGCAGAACATTATCTGGATGATGAAGCGCTGGCTGCCCTGCAAACCATTCAAGTACCATCTGAGCGCATGCTTCAAGACTATCGCTCCACCTACAACGATATTCGAGACTGGCTGCGGCGGCAAAAGGCAGGCGAAGCAAGCGAGGCATCAAGCATTGATTGGGATGATGTGGTATTTGAAGTCGATTTGCTGAAGTCGCAAGAAATCAATCTGGATTATATCCTCGAACTGATTTTTGAGCATAACAAGAAAAACAAGAGCAAAGCAGAGCTCATTGATGAAGTGCGCAGGCTTATCCGCGCCAGCCTCGGCAATCGCGCCAAAGAAAGCCTGATTGTCGATTTTATCAATCAAAGCGATCTGGATACAATGATGGATAAAGCCAGTGTTATCGAAGCCTTTTTCAACTTTGCCCAATCGGCGCAAAAGCGAGAAGCAGAGGCATTGATTCGCTCAGAAGGCTTGAATGCGGAGCCTGCGCGCCGTTATATCAACGCATCGCTGAAACGAGAGTATGCGAGTGAAAATGGTACCGAGCTTAATGACACACTGCCTAAAATGAGCCCGCTCAATCCACAATACAAAATCAAAAAACAAACAGTCTTTCAAAAGATTGCTGCATTTGTTGAGAAGTTTAAGGGGGTGGGTGGACAGGTTTAGGCGATAATGGGCAATAGAAATGTGTTAAGAGCTTACTCAAACAGTTTAAGGTTGATTTATTGCTTATTTGAACCGCAGAGGGCGCAAAGTTTTTCGTCGATCTTCCGCAAAAAGGGTGACATGAAGTCACCCTGCATCTTCATACAAACTAACGCATAAAAAAGGATGACATTGAGTCATCCTGCACCTTCATACAAACTAACGCATAAAAAAGGATGACATTGAGTCACCCTGCATCTTCATACA
>JALSGX010000199.1 GCA_026982535.1 Ghiorsea sp.
GCAATATTTTTGCTTGATTGCGTTTAATTTGTGAAAATGAACCTGTAATAACCACTGTTTTACCTGCAAGTGGATGATTGTTGTCCACTTCAGGGGTTTCATCATCCAAAACAACAACACCATATTCAAACATCTGCTGCAAAACTTGTTGATTATGTGCCTCTGCAAAAAAGTGGCATAATGAAGCAGCTACTTCTTGCCCCACATCATTGACTTCCATCAAATCTTCTTCACTCGCTGTTTGCAGTGCCTCTAAAGTGTGAAAATATTGTGCTAAAGATGTGGCTGTTGCCTGACCCACATGACGAATACCCAAAGCATAAATAAATCTTGATAGCGTTATCGTTTTACACTTTTCAATGGCTTGCTTGAGGTTGGCGATTTTCTTTTCACCCATACCTTCCCATGTGCCAAGCGCATCAAAGTCAAGATGAAACACATCCGCAATGGTTTGGATAAAACCTTTATCCACCAAGGCTTCTGCTAACTTGCTGCCAAACCCTTCAATATCAAAGCCATCACGAGAAACGAAGTGTTTAATGCGTTCTTTAAGCTGCGCTGAACATGACAAACCACCCATACAACGAATGGCAGCCTCACCCTCTTCTTGCTCAACGGCTGCACCACACACTGGGCATGAGCTTGGCACAGGTGCAGGTGGCTTTCGATTAGAGTCACCTACAGATAAACTCTTCACTACTTCAGGAATCACATCCCCTGCCCTGCGAATCAACACCCTGTCTCCAACTCGTACATCTTTACGCGCCAACTCCTGAATATTGTGCAAGGTTGCCCGAGACACCATCACTCCTGCTACATTGACAGGCTTCATATTTGCCACAGGGGTAATCACACCCGTGCGCCCAACCTGCCAAGTAATGGCTTCCACCACCGTTTCCACTTCTTCAGCAGGAAACTTATAAGCAATCGCCCAGCGAGGTGAACGAGCAACCGAGCCCAAAAGTTTCTGCTGCTTAAAATCATTCACCTTAAACACTATACCATCAATATCATAATCAAGGCTTGGGCGTTTCTGCATCCAAGCCTGATAATGTTGAAACATGGCTTGCTCATCTTTTAACAACGCCGTCGCTTGAACGGCAAAACCTTGCTTGAACAGCTTCGACAATAATTCACTTTGGCTAGTGGCAAACGCATCTCCACCCAGCCCCGTTGCATAAGCAAAAAAGGAAAGTTTACGACTTGCTGTAATTGAAGCATCCAATTGACGAAGTGAACCTGCCGCTGCATTTCTTGGGTTGGCAAACAACTTATCACCTGCTTCTTGCTGCTTCTGATTAAGTGCAGCAAAAGCAGATTTAGACATATAGACCTCACCACGCACTTCAAACTTCTCAGGCACATCCATATTCAGCGACCATGGAATACCTGCAACTGAGCGGACATTATCTGTTACATCCTCGCCTGTAATACCATCACCACGGGTTGCGGCATACACCATTTGCCCAAACTCATAATAAATATTGATAGCTAACCCATCGACTTTGGGCTCAGCCACATATTGAACCACCGCGTCATCACCCAGTATTTCATGATGGC
>JALSGX010000200.1 GCA_026982535.1 Ghiorsea sp.
TGGTTTGATTCCTTGTAAGATATATTCGGGATGCCCAAGGGTTTGGGCAAGGTTAATGCGAGACAACCAAGCTTGTTGTTGAAGATTGATTGTGGTGAGTTTGGCATCTAAGGCTTGATTGATGTGAAATACCAAAGCTTCAAGGCTGAGTTCGCCAGCTTCAAATGCAGTTTTTGCCAGCGCGATACTGTCGCTATGTTCTCCCTGCTGCACAAAGGTTTGTAACATTGCCATGCTGCTTTGATGATTCTGTTTCGCAGCCGCGACATCCAACGCCAAACGCTTATCAAACCATGCCAGCTGCCCTTGTGCTTGCTCAACTTGGGCAAGTGATGCTTGGTATTCCCCTTTATTGCTGTTGATGAAAGGAAGGGGGATGCTTATGCCAAGTTTGAGTAACTTTTCTCCAGCTTCTTCGCCTGCCATCAAACTAAGGGTGGGGTCAAGGTAGCGATTAGCATTGGCAAGCTTAGCTGAGGCTTGGCTTTGTTGGCTTTGTGCCAACAGTATTGCCCGCTCAGGTCTGGCTTGTATTGCAAGTTCATACGCATTTATCGGTGGTTGCCATTGCAAGTCTAATCTCGGCAGTTTGGGGGTGATATTGTCGCCTGCAAACCAAGCTGTAACCTGAGCAAATCGATTGCGTTGGCTGATGTAGCCTTGTTTAGCTTGGTTGAGCGCACTCAATGCAGACGCATAAGCAGCTTGCGCTAAATTGCGTTGCAAAATATTGGCATCACCTGCATCCAACTGCTTTTGCACACCCTGACTAAGTGTTTGCAGCGTTTTGCTTTGCTGCTGGCGAATAGACAGCGTTTGCTGGGCTTGATGAAGTGCAACCAACGCACTTGCGGCATTGAATATAAGTTGTTTTCGCAGTAATTCGCGTTGTTGAATGCTCACATCCAAAGCGGCTTGAGATGTTTGCTGGCGGTATGAACCTTTGCCTCCAATTTCAATGCCTTGCGATATGCCGATATAATAGTCGGTGTTTCGGTTGCCATTGATGGCTTTTCTATCCTGAGCTTCCAGTGATAATTCTGGGTTGTAGGCATAGCTACTTTGCGCAGACATTGAAGCGCGCGCAGCATCATTGCCTAATGTTGCCAATTGTAGCTTAGGATGTTGCTTTGCCATTTGTATGGCCTGTTCCAGTGTGATTTCTCTAGGTTCAGCATGGGCTGACCAGAAAGGGCTGCATATCAGCAATCCCAGTATAAACATGTGTATATGCACAGTCTCTCCTTATTTTAGTAGGTTTTTTAGAGGGAGATAGGCTGATTAAACAGACGGATTTCGTTTGTTTAAAAGAATCAGCCCAGACTTATGCTTTGGGAGGGTATTCGATGGAGAAAGGGAGTTTTTTCAGGTTGTTTGCAGCTAGCGCATGATTTGGCGCAGGTGCAATCAGGGGAACAGTGGTGATGCTAGCTGTTAAAACTTCAACAAAGGTGTGCGAAGTATGCACATGACATGCATGGTCGGCAGCTTGCTGGTGTTCCGTGTTTTTTTCGTGTGCGTGTTGTGCAATATGCCCTAAATCACTATTTGTC
>JALSGX010000201.1 GCA_026982535.1 Ghiorsea sp.
CATCATTGATTGCCTCCAAGGGCAACCTGCAAAGCGGACAACTATCGTGCTACTGATGAGGACAGGTTATATGTTCCTAACACCAAACCTTGATATCGTATAGAGCTTGGACTATATTATACAAATCTTGTTTATTTAACCCTGTCATTGAAGGAAGCAGTTTATGAAATGCCTTATGCTTTATACCTTTACATTTATTTTATGGCTTTCATCGGGTGTCAGTTTTGCTTCATCACTCACGCATTTGGATCAAAGCAACCTTGTTTCAGCTATTGATGACTACTTATTCAGTGATTATGACACTGCCATTAGCAAGCTCAAACCACTACACGAAAAGTCTCCAAACAATGCACATGTTCTCCAATACTTGGCTCTTTCTTACGATGAAAGTGGAAAACCAGAGCAAGCCATGCCCATGTTCAAAGCTTGGCTTAGAGTTAACCAATATACAACTGATCAACATGCTCGTTTTGCTTGGATAGGCTTAGCCAACACCCAAATCAAAACGAAGCAAACAGACGAGGCAATTACAACCCTAAAGACCTGGCTAAACGCTCACCCTGAAGACATCGAAAGCAAAATCACTTTAGGCGACTTATGGATTCGTCAAAATAATATGGATGAATCTTTGGCAATATGGGAAAGCATTTTGAGCTACCCCGATGCAACATCTAGTCATAAAGCGGCCGCCTGGTATTACAAATCATGGATTGCATATCTTGATGCTGATCCAGACAACGCACAAAAGTATGCACAACAATCCCTCAATGCAGACGCTGAAAGCGCGTATGCCTCTGCCGCAAAGCAGCTCAAAGCCAACCCCAACCTGCCACACATGGGTTTTCATGCCTATGCGTCTATGGAAGCATTTTATCACTCCAATGTAATATTTGCACCTGAAAACTCAAGCACTTATAGCCGAGACCTTGGCATACAGTCCACCGTTTCCCTAGGTTGGGGATTCAAACACGCAAAGCTGCGTTACATATTAAGCTCCACAACACACCAAGACTTCAAGGCATATGATCTTATGGTACACATGCTCTCCTTAGCCTGGAAAAAAAGCACAGTATGGAAGTTCAAGCCAAGCTATGAATATGTGTTGCTCAACACCGATAAGCTTTATCAAAGCTTAGGGCTTGGCATTGACTACAAACAACCAAACTGGACATATCAATACACCTTTAAGTACAAGTCATTTAATAGCAATTATGGTGATAACAATATCGACTTAACACGCCTTGGTGGGAACAGCCACCATGTGGGAGCGAATCGTGCCTTTCATATCAACAACAAGGTCGATATAGAAGTTATGCCTTTCTTCATCATGGAGCTCACCAAAGGCGACGCAAACCACGATAAAACGGATAGTTATTATCAGTTCGGCACCAATATCACTACCACGATGCCTTTAACCCAACACTGGATAACCCAGCTTAAACTGAACACATATGCACGATTTTACGCGGCAGCAGATACCAATATCCTTTTAGACCCGACCGACTCAACCAAGCGCCAAGACTTGTATATCAAGCTCACCACATCAACCTCATGGAAACCTTGGCAAGACTATGATATTTCTTGGGTTGTCAATGCCTCATACCTCATCAACCATTCAAACTATAATGATACACGTGTAATCTCTAGCTTGAGCAAATCATATTCTGCATGGCGTGTAGGAAGCATGCTCACAGGCCAATGGTAGCACTTATCATATATTCCCTAGGAGATACCAATGCTAAAAACAATACTGTTTCTCATCCTAACCCTACTTTCCATAACCACTATACCAAACACCCAGGTGTATGCTGCGGCCAGCATAGGGCGCATTGTTCATACTGATGGTCCAGCTTGGGTTCAACGCGGCACAACTAGAGAAAAAGCAGAAAAAGGACAAATTGTTTTACGAAATGACGCCATCATCACAGGCTCAAGAGGGAGAGTGAAAATTATAATGAGTGATGGCAGTAAAGTTTATATTGGCTCCAAAAGCCGTGTATCTCTGCGCAAATACTCGCTTCGCGGCACAAATCTTCTCAACGCCCGCATCAACATGCTTTGGGGCAAAGCCAGGTTCTTTGTCAACAAGCTTAGTGGTAAAGACTCATCTTTTCGCGTTCGCACACCCACAGCCGTACTTGGTGTCCGTGGTACCGAGTTTATTGTACTTGTACCACCAACACCGAAAGTTCTAGAGCTTGCCTTTGAAGATATTAGATTAGCTGATGTACCTCAGCTTCCAACCAGAGCCATCCTTTCTGAAGGTGCAATCGATGTGAGCACTGGCAGAACTGACGCAATGGAGCGCCTGCTACCAGGGCATACCGCCAGCATTGACAAGGGTGGCAACATTACCATCAAAAAAACTGAAAAGGATGATACAACCTGGCAAAATAGAAATGGGAGCTCCAAAGGCGCACACCCTACTAGTAGCAACAGGCCCAATCAAACCGCGAATGATGACATCAAAAACACACCAAAGCCTCAACCATTGAAACACCTGGAACAACTCAGTAATACATTGCCTCAAAATTTGGACAAACCGTTGCTGGACGAAATCCCTCAAGATGCTATAAACGCGCTACAAAACATGGAAAACACAACAAAAATCATCATACAACCAAGCTTTGTCGAACCGCCAGCTAATTCACCAACCAACAATGTTTTACAATGAGGTAGCATGATGCCACGAGTGATGATTCCTTTTACACAAGGTGTTGAAGAAATTGAGCTGATTGCTGTCGCTGATATTCTGCGTCGTGCTGATATTGATGTATGCTTAGCTAGCCTAGATGGTCAACCTGTTACAGGGCGCTCCAATATTGTAATTCACGCTGATATTGCTTTTGCCAACGCAGCATCGCAAACATGGGATATGATAGTACTACCCGGTGGCTTGCCCAATGCAGCATTGCTTGCTGAAAACCCATTACTCAAAACACTGGCGCAGCACATGGCAAAACAAAACAAATACCTTGCAGCCATTTGTGCAGCACCCAAGGCTCTTGCTAACTTTGGCGTGCTAAATGGCAAGAAGGTAACATCTCATCCATCCGTTAAAAATCATATCCTGACATCGTCAAGCGCTGTATATTTAGAACAAGCTGTCGTTGATGATGACAAGGTGATTACCAGCCGTGGTGCTGGTACAGCCATTGACTTTTCGCTCACATTGGTTGCCAAACTCACTTCACACAAACAAGCTGATCACATCCGACAAGCCATCTTAGCCTAACATGCTCCTGATTAGCAAAGCTGTTTCACAACTTTTGCTGCCGCCTGGTATTTTTATTCTGCTTGGTATGATTGTGCTTGTTTTTTGGAAAAAACAGTGGGCACGCACCCTGTTCATAGGTACCCTCGCCTTCATGTGGGCGCTCTCCACAGAGCCAGTTCGCGACTATTTAACCCATCCCTTGGAGTTCCAATATTCAGCATTCCGCGTGAATACCCACCCAAATAGCAAGGCTGCTATCGTATTGCTAGGTGGTGGCATTCGTGAAAATGCACCTGATTTCTATGGCAGTGATATGCTCAGTAAAACATCCATGGTACGCACCATGTATGCTGCAACCATTGCCAAACAAACAAACTTGAATATCTACGCTACAGGCGGCACACCACTAACCCAAACAGCTAAGACCGAAGCGGATATGATGAAAACCTGGTTAGTTTGGCTTGGTATTGATGTGTCACGCATCATCAGTGAAAACAAGGCTAACACCACTTGGGAAAATGCTGTCTTCACCCAAAAATTATTAAACGATAAAGATATCAACACCATTATCTTGGTCACATCCGCATGGCATATGCCAAGGGCAGCTTGGTGTTTTGAGCAACAAGGGCTCAAGGTAACTCCCGCGCCAACTGACTATCTCACAAGTCTAAGCAGCTACGACTTGCGCAGCTATTTGCCACACTGGCGTGTCTTAGCAGATAGTGGCAAGGCTCTA
Source organism: Ghiorsea sp. (assembly GCA_026982535.1). Taxonomy (GTDB): domain Bacteria; phylum Pseudomonadota; class Zetaproteobacteria; order Mariprofundales; family Mariprofundaceae; genus Ghiorsea. The sequence goes on from JALSGX010000201.1 coordinate 3,954, forward strand.
CATGAGTATTTAGGTCTGATGTGGTACAAGCTTCGTTATACATCATAACGATTTTTTACACCAAGCACCAAAAAAAAGCAAACACCCATAGACGAGCATATCCAATATTGGCATGATTTGGCGCATGACAAACTTAGCTGATTTTCCACTTGAAGTTTCTCGCGCGGTTATTCTCGCCGCAGGACTTGGCACACGCCTCAAAACTTACACAGAACATAAGCCCAAAGCATTGATGAGCGTGGCTGATGAGCTCGCTATTATCCGTGTGATTCGCCAGCTTGTCGCCCAGGGTATCCATGATATTGCCATCAATGTGCACCACTTCGCAGAGCAAATTCAAACATCTCTGGGCAATGGCGCTCACCTTAACGCTAATCTTTATTATAGCGTTGAGCCCTCACTACTCGGCTCTGGTGGTGGTGTGCGCACAGCACTGGACTTATTGCCCGGTGGTGAAGGTGTGGTTGTTCATAATGTCGATATTTTATCCAATATTGATATTGAGCAACTTGTCCATATATGCCCTAAAGGTGGTTGTGCGCTGGCACTTGTGCCCAACCCCAAACACAATCCTGAAGGAGACTTTACCTTGCAGGGCTCAACGGTTGGTCAAAAAAACAAACAAAACTTCACCTTTTCTGGTGTCTCACTGTGGGATGAATCGGTATTGCGCGCCTACCCAGCCAAACAAACCTTTTCGCTGGTTGAGCCCATACAAGCGCAAATCAAGTCTGGGCGCTGCAGCGGCTATGTACACCGAGGGCACTGGTTTGATATTGGTCGCCCACACGACCTTGTCCAGGCCAACCGTTTTTATCGCCAGTCATATTTATGATATTGCACCCTCAACTGCGCCAAGACAGCTTTATCCTAGGGCGTTTCGAGCTATCATTATTACTTCTACTTAATGATAGCCAATATCCTTGGTTTATCTTGGTACCGCAGCGTGAACATATTTCTGAGATTCACCATTTATCACCCACCGACCAGCAAACACTGATGCAGGAATCATCCATGCTTGCTTCTGCTATTGAAAAAGCATTTGCCGCAGATAAGGTGAATATAGCAGCGCTGGGCAATATTGTCCCCCAATTACACCTCCATCATATCGCACGCTACACATCAGACATCGCTTGGCCAAAACCTGTATGGGGTGCATTCCCTGCAAAACCCTATACCGATGAAGAGCTTGCCATTGTGAAGCAACATATACTGACTCACCTGCCTGCACTTCAGATTGATAAAGCCGCATGAATATTGAAGGCATACTGGTCAACATCAGCATTTGGGCACTTCCTGTTTTGCTTGCCATTGTGTTACATGAAGTTGCCCACGGCAAAGTTGCGGATATGTTGGGGGATGACACTGCCCGTTGGATGGGTCGCCTAACACTGAACCCCATCAGTCATATCGATCCTCTAGGCACAGTACTTATCCCTTTGATTTTATTGGTGATGGGCTCACCCTTTTTATTGGGTTATGCCAAGCCTGTACCGATCAACATTGGCAAACTACGCAACCCTAAACGCGACATGGTTCTGGTTGCTCTAGCAGGCCCTTTAACCAACCTTATGCTTGCCTTTGCTTCAGCGTTATTGCTCTGGGTTGCTTTTCACATGCCTGAATCCATGCGTTGGTTTGCAGAGCCACTCGCCATGATGTGTCAAGCCAGCATACTTATTAATGTTGTACTGTTTGTGTTTAATCTTCTACCTATTCCTCCACTGGATGGCGGGCGCATTGCTGTCGGCTTGCTACCCAACCACCTGGCATATCAATTGGATCGCCTCGAACCTTATGGCTTCTTTATCATTATCGGCTTGTTGGTTTTGGGCATATTTCAATCTGTACTTGGCCCTATCATTTACAATATTGGTAAAGCTTTGGTGACTTTAGCGCTCTGATTCATAGCATAGCACCATGGTTATTCTCAATAAACGCGCACGACATGAATATCACATCCTTGAAACCTACGAAGCAGGCATGATTTTGACAGGACCTGAAGTGAAATCATTGCGAGCAGGGCAAGCCAACCTTAAAGAAGCATATTGTGTGATTCGCAATGAAAAACTGCTGCTTATTGGCTGCCATATCAGCCCCTACAAACCCGCCTCGCGCAACAATCCTGTTGACCCCGCGCGCACCCGGGAGCTTTTGCTGCACAAAAAAGAATTAAACAAGCTTATGGGTAAGCTTAAAGAACAAGGGTTGGCTCTTGTTCCCCTCAAAGTCTATTTTAATGCACGAGGCTATGCCAAAATTGAAATAGGCTTAGGTCGTGGTAAAAAGCTGTATGACAAGCGGCAAGCCAGCAAAGAGCGCGATGTCAAACGCGATTTGCAACGCAGATATAAAATGTAGCCCAACCCACATCGAACAGTAAAAAAAGAAAGCAGTGAGGATATAAAAATGAAGGTATTAGTCATTGGCGGCGGTGGGCGTGAACATGCACTGTGTTGGAAGCTTAAGCGTTCCAACTCAGTCAGCGAGGTTGTTTGCGCGCCAGGCAACCCGGGCATTGCCAAAGAAGCCCGTTGTATCAACATTGGTGCCGAAGATATTGACGGTTTGCTACAGTTGGCGCGCGATGAGCAGCCCAAGCTTATCGTGGTTGGTCCTGAAGCACCTTTGGTTTTAGGGTTGGCCGATAAACTCCGTGCTGAAGGCTTTGCTGTTTATGGTCCAAGCCAAGCTGCCGCAGAGCTGGAAGGCAGCAAATCATTTGCCAAAGCATTGATGGATGAAGCAGGTGTGCCTACTGCTTCTTTTGCAACCCATACCGACCCCAAACAAGCCGAAGCCTATATTCGCAAAGTTGGCGCACCCATCGTAGTCAAAGCATCAGGCTTGGCTGCGGGCAAAGGTGTGATTATTGCCCGCACCGAAGAAGAAGCCATTGCAGCAGCCAATGATATGCTATCTGGCAACAGCTTTGGTGATGCGGGCTCGCAGGTGGTGATTGAGGAGTTTTTGGAAGGTGAGGAAGCCTCGTGTCTATTTATTGTATCAGGTGATACGATTTTACCTTTGGCATCATCGCAAGACCACAAAGCATTGCTTGATGGTGATCAAGGCCCCAACACGGGTGGCATGGGCGCATACAGCCCTGCGCCATGTGTTACTCCTGAAGTTGAGCAAGAAGTATTCAACACCATTGCCAAACCTATTATTGCAGCCCTTAAACAGCGAGGTATCAACTTTATCGGCACTTTGTATGCTGGTGTGATGTTAACGGATAATGGCATCAAAACCTTGGAGTTTAATGTGCGCTTTGGCGACCCTGAATGCCAACCCTTGATGAGCCGCCTTAAATCTGACTTGGGTGAAGTGCTATTGGCTGCCGCAGAATCTCGTTTGGATGGCGTGAGCCTTGAATGGGATGAGCGCAAAGCTTTGTGTGTCGTGGTGTCATCGGATGGCTATCCTGCAAGCTTTGAGAAAGGGCAAGTCATCAGTGGACTTGATGCTGTAGAAGCTGCTGGCACAATCGTATTTCACGCAGGTACAGCAGAAAAAGATGGCAACATTGTCAATAACGGTGGTCGTGTACTTGGTGTCACAGCTTTAGGCAACACTGTGCAAAAAGCCCAAGAAGCAGTCTATAAAGCCTTGGAAAACCTTGATTGGCAAGGAGGGTTTTACCGCAAAGATATTGGTTATCGCGCCATTGAACGAGAGCAAAAGTCTTAACCTTCATTTTATGTTTGACAGCACAATTTTGAGCACCATACTTCGCCGCGTTGAAAGACAATGCGCCTATAGCTCAGTTGGTAGAGTAGCGGACTTTTAATCCGTGGGTCCTAGGTTCGAGTCCTAGTGGGCGCACCATTTATAGAAACAAAGAAGACCGATAAGAGCCTGTAAGCCTAGTGTTTACAGGCTTTTTTCTTGCCTTGTTGTTTGTCGTCGTCCTATACTATCCGACAGAAACCGAGAAAAAAGGGGGTAGTTTTGGGGGTGCAAATCCCAAACTTCCACTTTCGGCAAAAAAGATACTCCCACTTGGCTACTTAGAGCTTCCTCAAAAAATGTTGTCCAAAGTCTTATTCAAATTGGAAGCGAGGCTTTAGCCTCGTCTTTCTGAATCCACATGCAAACTTTGGCTGTTTCTTTGCCAAAACACTTAAGCCTATTTGTCAGGTTCCGCCTGTTTATAAACTTTTTTCTTAACCAACTTAGGACCTCCTCAAAAAGCATTAAACCAACCGTTAAACTTTTTGAGGAAGCTCTAAGTGATGCGTACACCAAGGGCTAATACAACGGGGCAAGCGGATGATCCTGCTTGGTTGTGTTTGTATCATGGTGCTTTATGTCTTGAAGTACACCCCATAAATGCTGACCCGACCATGCACCCGCTTCATTTGCCGCATACAAATACCGCTCCAAGTCAGTAATAGCATCACCCAATGCTTTGGATTTGCTTTTAAGCTGCGCCAAATACTGTATATCCTCATCCTGAAAGTATGCAGCACCCCACTGTGGCAAAAGTTTGAGGGCTTGCTTGGCATCATTGTGTTGACATGCCTGCTTCAACGCCTTTTCTATATTTGCAAGTTTGGTGGATGGGGTTGTTTTGCTTGGCTGCTGCTTAGGCTTTGTCTGTTTGCGCGCAAATACCCACCACAAACCCAAGGTTATCAACCATAACGCTGCCAATGCCAGTGCTACCCACTGCCAAAACGATGTTGTTTCATCTTGGTTGACTTGTGCTTTTGCCTTGGACTGCGCATCAGAAGTATCAGGCTTATTTGGTGCAACAACAGTGGGCATTGTCGTTTGCCCACCACTCGAACTTCCACTTGGCTGCCCCTGCACCGCTGGCAGCACTTCGATTTCTCGCCCTGCAATAATAGCATGTTGCATGGTTTGCGTTTCAGTGTTCCACCAAGCCACCCGAATCTCAGGTAGCCACAGTTTACCCGCTTTTGTCGGCATCATGGCAACTTTTTCGCGGCGAATGCCGACAACATTACCATCTTTGAGCTGCGTATCCAATTCTGGTTTGTCCGGATAAAGCTTAAAGCCTTCGACTGCCTTGCCTTCCAGCAATGGTGGCAATTGCGCTGCCGTCAAGCCCTCTGCTTGCAATTCAATCACCCGTGTAAACGGCTCACCCACCCGATAAGTCGGCACTGCACCATCTGGCCATTGCTCTTGCAAAGTGAGCAGCTTGGCAGGCAACCAAGTGCCACCTTGCCATGCGCTGGGCTTGGGCTGCACATGCAAAGTCAACGGCTTGCTGCGAAGTCGAACCACTCGCCCTTGGCTAAATATACTGCGATTGTTGTTGATTACGCCATCAAACTGCACCGCAGGAATAGTTATATTGCCCGCCTTTTGCGGGAAAATGGCATATCTGCGCTCACTGACAATCACCCTGCGCCCATCCACAACCGCTTCATAGTTATCATCTTCACCCATGCGCTGCACGATGGCATCGGCAATATCAGGCTCACTTAAATCTGCCTGCGATAGATTGACTGCCCGCACCAGTTTAATGGTCAACACAGTCTGCGCTTGCACGAAAATATCATCGTCTGATAAGGATGTTTCCAACCAAATCTTGCGTGCTGACCTGGGCTTTTGTTGTGCATTGATAACTCGCAACATCAACGCCTTGGTTTTATTTTTACCCACTACAATCGCAGGCACTTGTATCATGCCCTCTCGCTTGGGCATCAAGTTATACGACCATGTTTTGCTACTGCTCATACTGCCATTGATAAAGCTGTAATTGCTGCTTTGGCTTTGGCTTAATATATCAAAATCCTGTTTTAAGGGTGATAATTCTGGTTCACCATCGGTATCGCCCACTGCTGTAATCGTCAGCTGCACCGATTCACCGAAAGGCACAATATATTGATTCAGCTCTGCGCTTACCTCGGCATAAGCCGTTTGCACAGCAAACAACGCCAACATCAAACTCACACACCATTTTACCATGCTTGACCTCGCTGCGGCACTTGCCCTGCTTGCCGCTGATATTGATATAAAAACTTACGCCGCAATAGCCCCGAAGGGTCATCGGGAACACGGCGCAAGGTTTGCTCCAATGCTTGCTGCGCCTCACTTTTAGGCTGCTCATCCGATGCTGCAACTTGCGCCTGCTTATCTTTGCCTTCTTGCTCGCCTTGCTCTTGTTTCATCGGATTGGCAGTGGCTTGTTTATCTTTGTTACCTTGCTTGTCTTTATCATCACCCGGCTGCTGTTGGGCTTGGTCTTGTTGATGTTGACCTTGCTTATCTTGTTGAGCCTGTTGCCCTTGTTGCGACTGCGCTTGGTTGCTTTTACCTTGTTGACCCTGCTTATCTTGTTGAGAAGCATCCTTCTTAGCGCCGTCTTTACTCTCGCCATCTTGGCTCTGGTTATTGTCTTGATTCTCATCTTTATTTTTTTCTTTGTCCTTGCCCTTATCCCCATCTTTATCTTGCTTCTGTTTTTGCTTTTGCTTTTCTTTCAGCTTTTCCAGCAAGGCTTTGTTGGCTTTGGCATCGGCATGATTGGGATTGCGTTGTAATGCTTCATGATAAGCGTTTATCGCTTCATCCAACTTGCCCGCATGCGCCAAGGCATTGCCATAATTATACCAATCATCAGCATTGGGTTGGTCAATATCTTGAAACGCATCAATGGCTGCTTGATAATCATGATTGCGGTATGCCGCAGCAGCTTTCCATGCAGGGTTTTCAAAGGTTTTGTAGGCATTGGCATAATCCTTTTGCTGCATCAGTTGTTCTGCTTGTTGGTCGGGTGTTTGCCACAAATCTTGCCAAATGCCTGCTTGGGATGGTGCAGGCTGCCAAAGCATGATGCACACAGCCACCAACGCACCACGGCGAAACAACAAGGCAAACAAAGGGATTACCAAAATAAGCAACCAATGCCCTTCTTCTTGCCACACATCAAAGCTG
>JALSGX010000202.1 GCA_026982535.1 Ghiorsea sp.
GTGTCGGTAACGAGCGCATCATTGAGCACAATGCCGATTTGGTCTCTGGCTTTGAAATATTGCACATCCACAGAGCCTTTATTGGTCTCATGGCGGTATAAACCTTGAATATCATAAAATGTGGGGACTTGAACAATGGTATCCTTAGAATCACCACCTGCCAATTTGGTTAATGTTTCGGGTGAAAAGGCAAGGTCGATATAACTGCGGCGAGCTGCAATATAGAAGCTATCATTTTCAGTGATTGGTCCTTCAACCAAGAAGGATGATTCGTATGTTCCAAGGTGTAGGTTGGTGTGAATGCGGTCTGTTTTGGGTGCACGGAGTTTAATATCGACAACGCCACCAATACTATCACTGTATTCAACAGGGAAACCGCCTAAAAAGATGTTAATATCACTGACCAGTGCAGGGTTGATAACAGACTGCACCCCACCCCAATGGTAAAGGTATCCCAAGGGCATATTATCAACCCAATATTGATTATCTTGGGTGTCGCTGCCACGCATATAAACCTGTCCATTACCGCTACCACTTGCTGCGACCACACCGGGCAAGGATTGAAGCACTTTGATAGGGTCGCCTTGGCTACCTGGTGCATTGCGCAGCTCTTGGGCAGACAACACAATTTTTGATGTTTTTTCTTGCACACGTTCTTCAACCACTTCCAAACCTTCAAGTTCGGCAAGGTTGGGTTTAAGATAAATTTCAAGCGATGTTGGGTTACCCGCGATATTTTGCTCTAAGGTTTGATAACCTTGATTGAGGATTTTTAGATCATCCAATGTGTTGGCACTGTTGGGTTTAATAAACTCAAATAAAGCTACGCCGTTGTCATCTGTGGTGGTGTACCCATTGTTTTTAAGCACCACGGTTGCACCCTGCACAGGATCACCAGAGCCTTTTTGAAGCACCGTAATACTCAGCTCTTGCGCCAAGGTTGGTGTGCTCAACAAACAAAGACTTAATATAGATAAAGATAAAAATATTTTTTTCATGGTTTCCTCACATTTGTTTGAATAAGTGTTTGTTGGCGCGGCTTACACTTAGTTCATCAGGGATATTCTTCAGGGTTAAAGTCAAAGCAGCATCCGATTCAGCGGCATGGGTGACCCACGATACATTGACGATGGTATTGCGGTGAATGCGCCAAAATAATTCAGGGTCTAAGCCTTCTTCCAATTCTTTGAGTGATTTGCGAATTAAATAACTACCATCTTTGGTGCGCACCGTGGTATATTTATGTTCAAATTTAAAATATGCCACATCATCCACATGCAGCAAGCGAACATCGTCACCATCCAAAATACGCAACCATTTTAAACTGGAAGCTTGTTTTTTTTCTGCCAACTGCTGCAAGACAGCTTGCAATGCTTGGGGCTGGGTATCGTGTGCTTCTTTTAGGCGTTGAATGGTTTCTGTTAAACGCTCTTCGCTTACGGGTTTCAGAAGATAATCAACGGCATGGCAGCTAAATGCATCCACGGCGTATTGGTCAAAGGCTGTGACGAATACG
>JALSGX010000203.1 GCA_026982535.1 Ghiorsea sp.
GCTTGTACCAGGCCTAGCCCCAGAACCATGACACGTATTGCAAGGTTCATGCTTGGGTATTTCCAACTCAACTTCTTTGCCTTTGGCTGCATCCTCAAGCGTAATGGTTAAATTGTAACGCAAATCGGCACCTTGGTTGTCAACCTGGGCGCCTCTACCGCCACCAAACATCTCACTAAACACATTGCCAAACAAATCACCAAAATCTTGGTATGCGTGTGAGCTTTGAAACCCGCCTGCACCAAAGCCCCCCATTTGATCATCCACACCCGCAAATCCATACTGATCATAGCGAGCACGCCTTTCTTCATCGGCCAACACCTCATAAGCTTCAGTGACTTCACGAAATGCCTCTGCTGCCTTTTCATCATCAGGGTTGCGGTCTGGGTGGTATTTCATCGCAAGTTTGCGGTATGCCCGCTTAATTGCGTTGTTATCCGCGTTTTTATCAACACCCAACACTTCGTAATAATCTCGTTTGCTCACCCAAGTCTCCTACATCTTTTTATCTATCTTGCAAATATTCTCAAAAACGCAAAAGGAGCGGGGCTTTTCAACCCCACCCCTTGTCAACATGAAGCCGCAATGCCTAAGCAGGGCTTACTTCTTGCCTTTATCGTCAACCACTTCCGCATCCACAATTTCTGCGTCATGGACCTCATCTTTACCTGACGATGCTGTAGCGCCCGCATCTTGCTCGCCTTGTTCAGCTTGCATTTTTTGATATACCGCTTCACCAAGCTTTTGCGATTTTTTCGCCAAATCTTCCTCGGCTGCTTTAATCGCATCAAAGTCGTCACCTTTGAGCTTCTCTTTTAAAACTTCCAAAGCCTCTTCAATGGCTTTTTTGGTCTCTGCATCTACAGCATCAGCATGTTCTTCCAGAGATTTCTCAGTGGCAAACACAAGCTGGTCAGCTCGGTTTTTCGCTTCGATATTCTCTTTCAATTTCGCATCTTCTTCCGCATGTGCTTCAGCATCTTTTTTCATGCGTTCAATTTCTTCTTCGCTCAAACCAGAGCCTGCTTCAATGCGAATCGAAGTTTCTTTGCCCGTGCCTTTATCTTTAGCATGAACATGCAAGATACCATTGGCATCAATATCAAAGGTCACTTCAATTTGTGGTACACCACGAGGTGCTGGCGCAATACCTTCAAGATTAAATAAACCTAATTGTTTATTCGCCGAGAAGATTTCCCGTTCACCTTGTGCCACTTTAATCGTTACCGCAGTTTGATTGTCCGCAGCTGTGGTATAAACCTGCGATTTTTTGGTTGGGATGGTGGTATTTTTCTCAATGATTTTATTGAATAAACCACCTTCCACTTCAATACCCAGTGACAATGGTGTGACATCAAGCAACAACACATCTTTCACATCACCAGTCAAAATCGCACCTTGAATGGCAGCACCAATGGCAACCACTTCATCAGGGTTCACACCTTTATGCGGCTCAGTGCCAAAGAATGCTTTTACTTTTTCCTGAACCAAAGGCATACGGGTTTGACCACCTACAAGCACCACTTCATGAATATCTGATGCTGACACACCCGCATCTTTCAGTGCTGCCTTACATGGCTCAAGTGAGCGATCCACCAAATCTGCTACCAAAGACTCAAATTTAGCACGCGTCACTTTAATCAACAGGTGTTTTGGCCCTGAAGCATCGGCGGTGATAAATGGTAAGTTGACTTCAGTTTGCTGGCTGGATGACAACTCAATTTTTGCCTTTTCTGCCGCTTCACGCAAGCGTTGTAACGCCAAGGCATCCTTGGTTAAATCAACACCTTGCTCTTTTTTGAACTCATCTGCCAAATACTGAATCAATACTTGGTCAAAGTCTTCACCGCCAAGGAATGTATCACCATTGGTTGCTTTTACTTCAAACACACCATCGCCAATTTCAAGGATAGAAATATCAAATGTACCACCCCCAAGGTCATACACAGCAATCAAGTGGTTTTCCTCGGTTTTATCCAAGCCATACGCCAATGCCGCCGCAGTTGGCTCATTGACAATACGCAATACATTCAAGCCAGCAATCGCACCCGCGTCTTTGGTGGCTTGACGCTGTGAGTCATTAAAATACGCAGGCACAGTAATCACTGCATCTTTGACTTCTTCACCCAAATAGTCTTCTGCGGTGGACTTCATTTTTTGCAGCACAATCGCAGAAATCTCTTGCGGACTCATTTTTTTACCATCCACTTCAACCCACGCATCACCATTGTCTGCTTGTACAATAGGATAAGACACCAATTCTTTATGATGCTTGGTTTCTTCGGAGTCAAACTTACGACCAATCAAGCGTTTGACCGCATGAAAGGTTTTTTCTGGATTGGTCACCATTTGCCGCTTGGCTGCCGCACCCACAAGCCGCTCTTCCGCAGTAAAGCCCACTACGGATGGCGTTGTGTTATCACCTTCGCTATTGGGAATAACTTTTGCGCTATCCCCTTCCATCACTGCCACACATGAGTTTGTGGTTCCTAAATCAATACCTATTACTTTTGCCATCATTCACTCCTACTATCTTCGCCATAAGCTTTATCATTATTACAATTCTAACTGCTTACCTCTTAGATAAGGGTATGTATGATGCTTTTCAACCCCCTCTTAAGGGCTCATTCAAATGATTATTGTGTGTCACTTTCCTGTATTGCTTGGATTTCAGCAGCAAACCAGTCTGGGCGCTTACCTTGGGTCGCCGCATCAATAATAGACTGAAGTAAACTCGGGTTTTTGCAAGCCGCTTGCACAGCTTCCGCGCTGTCTTCTGTTTGCTTAAGCATAGAAACAAAAGCTTGCGCATCATAATCTTCGTGCATCGCTTTATAATCAAGTAGCCATTGCCTTGCGGCGGCCGTTCTGCACGCAAGGCTTTGCTTATCCACTTCTTCTGCCGTAAAACGCGCCACAGGTGCTACATGTTGGGTCGCCAAGTCTTGTTCCTCATTGCCCGAGACCGCCATATACAGTGTCAGAGCAAACAAAGCCGCCGCTACAGCAAACACGATAGAAGCAATCACCCTCTTGCTCTGTGGGCTAGAGGTCAAATTATCCTCTGCTTGAGCCCGTGTGCCCTCATCAGGCAACATACCTTGCTTAAGCTCTTCTCGCATCGATGCTTCAGGCGTGGTGTGAGAAGGCTCCTCAGCCCTTTCTCCTGAATCCATACTTGTATCTGCAGGCTGAAGCTCAGCCGCTTGATGCGGGGGAGCCGTCAGCGTGGGATCCCAGCCTGTCTCAAACTTTTCATCATCTTGCGACACATCGATGCTGTAGATGACTATCTTAAACTTTTCCAAACATACCTTACATCGTACAAACCGCCCTTCGTCATTACACATTTTGGGCGTTGCGCCAAAACGCTTATGGCAACTCGGGCATTCTATATACTTCATCGCTGCTGCTTCACTTCCTCTTGTCGCACTTGTCGTGCAACCTTATCAATCACACCATTGATAAATCCCCGAGAGGGTTCATCAGCATATGCTCTGGTTAACTCAAGCGCTTCGTTAATGATCACACGGTATGGGATTTCCAATCGAAATTTTAACTCCCATACGGCTATGCGTAAAATATTCAGTTCCACATGGGCGATACTTCGCAAGCTACGACCTTTCACTGCTTGACCAATCAATTCATCCAGCTCTGCGACACCCTCGCTCACACCATAAACAACTTCCCGCAAGTAGTCCTCATCTTGCCCGCGTTTGTCTTCCTGGCTTAACCTATCCGCCAAAATACTTGGTATCATTGCTGTATCGTTGCCACCATTATGCCACGCATACAACGCTTCCACTGCAGACTCCCTTGCCAAATGGCGGTTGGGTTTTTTCACTTTTCTGCTTTGTTGACTCACACACGCTCCATCATGGGTTCCAAACTTTTTAACACCTGCGCCACCTCCACCGCGGTCAACGCTGCCTCTGCACCTTTATGCCCATGTGTTCCACCTGTTCGTGCTTGTGCTTGCTCCAGTGTATCGACAGTAAGAACACCATTGCCCACACCAATATCACCGCGTTGGGCTACCGCATTGATAGCATCCATTGCACCCTGACACACATAATCAAAATGCGCCGTACCACCACGAATAACACAGCCCAAACATACAATTACATCATACTGCTGAGACTTTGCCATGCGTTGGGCAATCGTGCCAATTTCAAGCGCACCTGCCACACGAACCACGCGAATCATGTCATCCGTAGCACCATGCTGCCTTAATGCGGCAAGCGCGCCATCCACCAACGCATTGGTGATGGATGCGTTAAAACGCGCGGCAACAATACCAATGCGCAAGCCTGTAGCATCGACGACCCCTTCCAGTGTTGGTACATCAAGACTCATGATTATCCCCTACGGTTTGTTTAACGGGAAGCTGGTCAAACATATGCCCCATTTTATCACGCTTGGTTTTCAAATAATGGATATTATCTTCATGCGCAAACGCAGACAACTGCACCCGCTCCACCACCTCCAAACCATAACCATCCAAGGCAATGATTTTTTTTGGATTGTTGGTAAGAAGGCGCAACTTTCGCAAGCCCAGATCTCGTAAAATCTGCGCGCCAATACCATAGTCCCTTAAATCTGCCTTAAACCCCAGCTTCTTGTTGGCTTCTACTGTATCATGCCCAGCATCCTGTAAAGCATAGGCTCTAAGTTTGTTAAACAACCCAATCCCTCGTCCTTCCTGACGCAAATACAAAAGAACACCTGCTCCTGCCTCGGCAATTTGCTTCATGGCGGCATGAAGCTGCGACCCACAATCACAGCGACGAGAAGTAAACACATCACCCGTCAAACACTCTGAATGCACCCGCACCAAGCATGGCTCATCAGGCTTGCACTCTCCCATCACCAATGCCACATGTTCGGCATCATCCACAAGGTTGCTAAAGCCTATCATTCTAAAATTGCCAAACTCCGTAGGAAGTCGCACTTCCACCTCTCGTTTGACCAGCGAATCATGCTTTAATCGATGCGAAATCAGATCAGCAATACAACCAATTTTGATATTATGCTTTTTCGCAAACTTTTTCAGCTCCGGCATTCGCGCCATAGAGCCATCCTCATTCATGATTTCACAAATCACACCCGCAGGCTTTAGCCCTGCAAGCCTTGCCAAATCAATGCTGGCCTCAGTATGACCCGCCCGCACCAATACACCACCTTCTTGCCCCTTAAGCGGGAACACATGCCCTGGTGAGTGAATATCATCGGGGGTGACATCATCTTGAATGGCTGTGCGAATGGTATGCGCTCGATCAAACGCCGAAATACCTGTGGTCACCCCTTCAGCAGCCTCAATAGACAATGTGAAATTGGTCTTGAACTTGGCATTGATATTGTGCGTCATGAGTGGTAGCCCAAGCTTGTCCACTTGGGCTTCCTCAAGGGTTAAACAAATCAAGCCTCGCCCGTGAGTCGCCATGAAGTTAATCGCTTCAGGTGTGACCCACTCTGCAGCCATCACCAAATCACCTTCATTTTCCCTGTCTTCATCATCGGCAAGGATAATCATGCGCCCAGCGCGCAATTCCTCGATTAGTTCTTCGCAAGGGTCAAGACTCATGCCTTCTCCAGTGTATTGCACTCACTTTTACAATCCAAAATCCGTTCCACATACCGCCCCAACAGGTCTGTTTCAAGGTTGACCACATGACCTGCTTGCAACATACCTAGGTTTGTATGCTTTAAGGTATGTGGAATCAAGTTAACACCAAATTGATGATTTTCAACTGTATTTATCGTTAAACTCACCCCGTTTAAGGCAACCGAGCCTTTGACCACCACATATTGCTTCAGCCGATCAGGAACCTCAAAAATCATTTGCTTATGCTCACCCACATCAACAACCGACACAACCTCTGCCACATCATCAATATGTCCGCTAACCATGTGCCCACCCAAAGCATCACCCACGCGCAATGCGGGCTCCAAGTTGACAACATCGCTTTCTTGCAACTGTGAAAACCGCGTTAACCGCATGGTTTCCGGTGATAGTGTGGCAGACCAAAGAGAAGCTTTCGCATCAGGGAAGCCTGTAATGGTTAAGCAACAGCCATCCACTGCCACGGAATCGCCAACTTGCCAGGTCGACATATCCAGCTTGGTCGTAAACACAAACAACGACTGCTGCGCTTGATGCTCAACCGCGGCAATCGTCCCTACATCCTGAACAATACCTGTAAACATCGTTTATCGACTGTGGTACTTCACAGACTCTTCGCGCACTGCCTTGAAAAATGCAATGGCATGTTCGGGTGGCACATCGGGCGTGATACCATGGCCAAGGTTAAACACATGCCCGTTGCCATGACCAAATTTTGCTAAAATATCTTTTACTTCCGCACGGATTCTTTCAGGGTTAGCATACAACATGGTTGGATCCATGTTCCCTTGTAAGGCAACCTTGTCACCCACACGGCGGCGAGCTTCATCAATATCAATCGACCAATCCAAGCCAAGCACATCACAACCTGTCTCTGCCATGGCTTCAAGCCAACCCATGCCGCCTTTGGAATATAGAATCACAGGCACTTGCCGCCCATCATGTTCTCGGGTGAGCTGGGATACAATGCTTTCCATATACTGCAAGGAAAACGCCTTGTAATCACGCGTGGTCAAAATACCGCCCCATGTATCAAAGATTTGCACTGCCTGCGCGCCCGCGGCAATTTGTCCATTCAAATAAGCAGCCACGGAGTCTGCTAATTTTTCAAGCAACAAGTGCATGGTTTCAGGTTCATTAAACATCATGGCTTTCACTTTCGAAAAGTTTTTCGAGCCGCCACCTTCAACCATATATGTTGCCAATGTCCAGGGGCTTCCCGCAAAGCCAATCAATGGCACACGACCATGCAAGTCACGGCGAATCGTGCTGACTGCATCCATCACATAACCCAGCTCACGGCTTGGATCATCTAAAACAGGAAGCTTTTCAACATCCGCTTTGCATATGATAGGCTGTGGAAACTTAGGACCTTCACCCACACCAAAGGTAAGCTCCATGCCCATGGCTTCGGGAACCACCAAAATATCTGAAAATAAAATCGCCGCATCAGCACCCAAAATGTCAACCGGTTGTAATGTTACTTCGCTACACAACTCTGGCGAGCGACATAAATCCAAAAAGCCACCCGCCTTAGCTCGTGTTGCTCTGTATTCAGGCAAGTAGCGCCCTGCCTGGCGCATCATCCATACTGGCGTGCGCTCCACATCTTGACGCAAACACGCGCGTAAAAATAAATCATTCTTTAATTCAGACATGGCTTATCCTTTGTACCCTTCACCTTTTATTGCTGTAACGCCAATGTTTTGCGCATCCAACTCCGAAACCTCATACACCACTTCTCATATACCCAGCATCGCCAATACTCAACATCACCGCATGAAGCACAACAGGTTTCTGCATAGAAAAGGCTATTCTCTACAAGCCTTTCGCCTTGCTTACCTAGCAAACCCAACGAAGCAACACAGGGGTAAGGCTTTCCAGGCTGGCTACATACTACCATAAATTGGGCATGGCTTCCCCATAACCTATGGAAACAATATGCGGCAATTCATCCAACATATATTGTAGAAAGGGCTGAATTGTTTGGTATGTTTCATCAAAAGTTCCTGTATGTTCCATATCGTTGAACACAATCCATTGCGGTGGCTTTCCAATGTGTTGCAGGTGGTAACAACTCAACAAAACCTGGTTCATGCAGCCCAACCGCAAAGGCACAACCAGCAACACTTCAGCATCCGCCATACCTTGCAACCAGTCGGAAACCAACCACATGGGCTCTTGGATAAGCGGCACCATCAACCCACCAACCCCTTCAATCAGGGTTATATCATGCTTTTCAAGCTGTGCGTGCTGCCACGCCAAAAATCTGTCTTTAGCGATGCAACCGCCTTGCCGCCTTGCCGCTAACGCAGGCGCGAGTGGTAAGTCAAAAGTTGCAAAGTTAATATCATGCTCCATTTTATCAGGCTGCGCAGACAAAAGTGTTGCGACATCTTCATTACGCCCTCGCTCATCCACACCACTAGCTATGGGTTTTAAGGCTTGAATATCCTTACCCACGCTTAAGCTTTGTTGCAGTAGCGACTTGGTTACCCATGTCTTGCCCGCATCTGTATCTGTAGCTGTAACAAAAATGCAACGCGGCATAAGGGAGCTGATGAACCTAGCCTAGAAGCGACTTAACACACGCTGGTTAATTTCAATATCATGGCGCTCTCTTAAACTTGCCATCCAGCGGGCAAAACGCACTGCGCCTTTCGCTTGTTTTACTTCAGCACGCAAAGTGTCTTCTTTTTGTGCAAACAAAGCGTCATCAGCCTTCTGAACATCTTGAACAAAAACCACCGCAATACCTTGTGGTGTTGCTATGGTTGTATCCAGCCAATGCGCTTGTGGTGTGCGAAACGCATCAGAAATCACGGCGGGAAGCCATGCCGCATCATCACCTTCACCATTGCTGCGAATGGGCTTGGAAATAAACTTGGCCTGGGCAAACTGTTGCGCTAAAGCGTCAATATCTTGCCCCGATTTTCCTGCTACCAACATCTCATCCGCAATCGCTTGGGCTTGCTCTGCTGCTTTCGCATTGCGCACATCCTCATAAACCTGGCTCACAACATCTGCATATGCCATGGTTGCAGGCTCAATGCGCCGCAACACCTCTACGGCAACATAATGACCATTATCCACTTCCATGATTTCAATCGCATCACCTGGCATGGTGGAGAACACTTTTTTTCTCAATGCTTCAAACTGGCTTAATAGTGGGTCTGCCAGCATATTGGTTTGGCTGACTTCGCCAAGGTCTCGCACTTCCAAATCCACAACCTTGGCTGCGGCCACAAGCGAATCTTCCATACCCAAGGCATGATCCAAATCCTCTGAGAGTTTATAAGCTTCTTCCGCCGCTTTTTCGCGCAACAACTGCGCTTGTAGCACTTCTTTCACTTCCTCCAGAGGCTGAACTTGCGCTGGCTGAATATCTTGAAGCTGAATCAAGTGCAGACCAAACTGTGTTTCAACAATATCACTAACCTGCCCAACTTCCAATTGGTCAAAAGCTGCGGCTTCAAATTCGGGAACCATCGCGCCACGGGCAAAAAAGCCTAAATCACCACCACTGGATGCGGTCACATCATCAGAAACATCTTTCGCCACATCTGCAAAGCTTTCACCTGCGTCCAGCCTTGCTTTAGCAGCTTCAATTTTTTTCTGCGCCATCATTCGCACATCTTCAGAAGCGTCTCGTGGCAAGCGAACCAAAATATGCGCAGCCCTGCGCTTCTCAGGCACACCAAACTCAGCCTGACGCTCCGCATAAGCTTGCTCAATCTCTGCCTCACTTACCGTCACATGATTTTGCAATTTGGACGCATCAATATCCACAACTTGAAGCACAACCTTCAACGGCGACTGGTATAGTGACTCATGCGATTCATACCACTGACGCGCTTCCTCATCATGAACCTGGATATTGGCTTTCAAATGCTCCGGATCAACAATGAGTGCCGCAAGCACCCGCTTTTCAAAATCTGCTTCAAACTTGGCACGAACTTCAGCATCGCTAACCGTTGCAGACGAAGTTATCGCACGCTGCAAAGTGTCGATCATAATATTTTGACGCAGATAACTTTCATAATCGCGTGGCGAAGCAAAGCCCATTTGACGAATCAAGGCCTGATACCGTGTTGTACTAAAACCTTTCCCTTCTTCTCTAAACTGTGGTGTGTTTTGCACTGTCGCCACAATCGCTTCATCTGGTGTAACCAAGCCCATATGTTGCGCCTCGCCCAACATCAGTTTGCGATTGATCATGATTTGTAGCGTCTCATTTTTTACGCCCAAACGATCTGCAAGCTCTTTTGTAAATTGATCGCCCAACATGCTGGCATAGCTCGCAAGCTGGCGTTGATATGCCGCGGCAAACTCAACATCAAAAATAGCCTCGCCATCAACTTCAGCCACGGTTTCAACCTGATTGCCTGTGAAGTAGTCTCCAATACCCCAAAGAGCAAAAGATAAAATAATCGCACCAAGAATCACCTTGGCAATCCAGCCCTGTGTATGTTTACGCATGGATTCAAGCATAAAAACCTCAAACAAAAAAACTTATAATTAGAAGCGGCAGAGTAGTGAAGCTACCCCTATTCCGCAAGCTAAATCCCTTTTTTTGTTAGGAACACATAACCTGCCCTCATCAGGAGCACAATAGTTGTCCGCCTTGCAGATTGCCCTTGGAGGCAACCAACGATGCGACAAACAGAAGTGTTGCAGGCGATAAGAAAGATGAGTTTTTGAGAAGCATATGATGACTGGCAAAGTGGTCGGTTGAGCCAAGAAGAAGCAGGGCAACTCTTGGGTATAGGTGGTCGCAACTTTCGGCGATACATTGCCCGCTACCGTGAAGAAGGTGAGGCAGGGTTGCTGAATGACTCTTGTGTGAATCATTTGAGCGCACCGTCAACAAAGACAACACCGTAAGCTTTGAAGAAAGAAAGCTGCAAATACCCAGTGATAAATATCGGCATCACTATGTCAAAGCCAAGGTCAACATCAAGCGGCATATCGATGACTCACTCACATTGTTTCACAGACCAAGAAAACTGGCTGCATTTCCAGCCATCACAACGGAGGAAGCCAAAGTGGCTGAACAACCCACG
>JALSGX010000204.1 GCA_026982535.1 Ghiorsea sp.
TACTCATTGTCAAACACCTCGCTTGCGTCATGCTTTGCTTTTGTAATATGGTGGGCTCACTAGGACTCGAACCTAGAACCAACCGGTTATGAGCCGGTTGCGCTAACCAGTTGCGCCATGAGCCCGCTTACTGTGTTGCCACAGAAGCCGCAAGATAGTTGTAATGAATGCACTACGCAAGAGGTATGCCAATGGATAAACCCATCAAAAAATTATTGATTTTAGGTTGTGGTTATGTGGGCTCAACACTTGCCCAAGTTTGCTTGCAACAAGGTATCATAGTTAAAGCCACTGTGCGTAGCCAAGACGCGGCGCGCAAGCTCCGCGAACAAGGCATTGATGCGGTTATCAATGACAACCCTGCCGAACTAGATAAATCTTGGTTGGTCGATTGTGGTGCTGTACTGGATTCCATTCCTTTGAATTATGATGAGAAGCGCAAACCTTTTCAAACACAAGATAATTGGGTTGGCAAATTGGTCAACCATATGCCACAACTGAAGTGGGCAGGTTATTTATCAGCCACCAGTGTGTATGCCGATAGCGGTGGTGATTGGATTGATGAAACATCTACACACTTTTCCGATAATCCAAGAGGTGTTGAACGGCGTAAAGCTGAGCAAGCTTGGTTAAACAGCATTACGACTGCCGAAGTTTTCCGCCTTGCAGGCATTTATGGTGATGCTCGCAATATCGTGTCCAAACTCAAAGCAGGTGATTATAAAACTGTGGCATGGCAACCTGCCCATTATTCCAATCGCATTCATGTGGATGATATTGTTGCCGCACTTTTGGCAGCCATGCAAAAGCCCAAGGCAAATCGCATTATCAACCTATCCGATGATGAACCTTGCCCGCATGTGGATTATGTTTGCGCGCTGGCAGACATAGTTGGCGCACCCAAACCGATTGTACTCACACCTGAAGAAGCCGAGGCACAAATGTCCACTGCATACCTAAGCTTTTTCCAAGATAACAAGCGCATATCGAATCAAAGACTACATCACTTGCTTCCTCAGCTGAAATATCCAAGCTTTCGCATGGCTGCACCACATTTAAAGGAATAACCATGAACTTAACCGACAAAACCGCACAACTTTTAGATTATATCAAACAAGCAGGCGCAATCCATGCCGATGCGATTGCTGTGAACAGCACGGGTGAATCAGTTAATGTGCGCCAAGGCAAAGTTGAAAGCATTGAAGCAGAACATGCCCAAGGCATTGGCTTGCGCGGTTTTGTGGAAACCAGCAAAGGTTTGGCATTTGCTTCTGCCAGCTCATCAGACTTATCTGATGCTGGATTGAAAGCTTTAGCACAACAAGTCGTGGATATGGCAAAGATTTCTGAGCCAGACCCTGATGTTGTGCCACCTGTGGGCGCAAACCACCCTAGCCAAGAAGTCATTCAAGCATGGCAAGAAGCTCACCCCCATATTCATCATGGGTGGGACACTCAAGCTGCTAAGTCCGCCGCTCTACAATGTGAAGAAGTTGCCCTCGAT
>JALSGX010000205.1 GCA_026982535.1 Ghiorsea sp.
ATGGTTTATCAAAGGGTTTGTTTTGTTTGGCTCTGGTTTGCAGCCTATACAAGCGATTACGCAAGCTGCGTTGCTCAACCAACAAACATTGTTGAATGTCTTTTTTTAGCTGCGACCAGCGGGGTAGGTTACTCATGGTTGGCAAGTGTATGTTCACTTGTGAAACAAAAAAAGGAGCAGCTTAAAGCTACTCCTTGTTGATGTGGTACCGAGGGCCGGAGTCGAACCGGCACGGCCGCAAAGCCACTGGATTTTGAATCCAGCGTGTCTACCAATTTCACCACCCCGGCATCGTTTTCATAAGTATGAAAATACTGTGAATGAACTGTTGGTAAGACGGCGCGAAGTGTTGCGACATGGGTATCAAGTGTCAAGCGATAAAACGCAATGCCTTGAATGTGATATGATGCGACCCTATAACATAAAGGACGCAAGAAAAATAAGGTTAAAAACAAAAGAGAGGTAGCAGTGATGGATACAAATCGTTTTACACAAAAAGTCGCTGAAGCAATGCAAGCAGCGCAAGCCACTGCAGTACGGTTGTCGCATCAAGAGGTAGATACACCGCATGTATTGTATGAACTATTGGAACAAGAGCGAGGTCTAGCAGCACAGTTTCTGAATAAGGCGGATGTACCATTGGATTTGGCAAAAGCCAAGGTTATGGATGTGTTGAGCAAGCGCCCTAAAGTGACAGGAAGCAGTGAAGCAGGAAAAATCTATGTCACCCAAGCGCTGAATCAGGTTATCGTGAAAGCCATGGATAAAATGCAGAAAATGGGCGATGCCTATTTGTCTGTAGAGCATATTTTGTGGGCAATTCTGGATGATAAAAACTCCGAATCCGCCAAAGCATTGATGGATGCTGGCTTAAGCATGGAAAAGTTTGAGCAGGCTTTGCAAGAAGTGCGGGGGAATCAGCGGGTGACTTCAGACACACCTGAAGCGCAATATGAGGCGCTGGAAAAATATGGCACAGACCTTGTCGAAATGGCAAGACAAGGCAAGCTTGATCCTGTGATTGGGCGGGATAGTGAAATCCGTGCAGTGATTCGTATTTTATCGCGCAAAACCAAAAACAACCCTGTGTTGATTGGTGAACCGGGCGTGGGTAAAACTGCAATTGCTGAAGGCTTGGCGCAGCGCATTGTTTCAGGTGATGTGCCTGAAGGCTTGAAGCACCGCACCATCTTTGCTTTGGATATGACAGCATTGATGGCGGGTGCAAAATACCGAGGTGAATTTGAAGAACGCCTCAAAGCGGTGCTTAATGAAATCAAAGCATCGGAAGGTCGTGTGATTCTATTCATTGATGAATTGCACACCATTGTCGGCGCGGGTAAAACGGAAGGCTCTGCTGATGCAGGTAATATGCTGAAACCTATGCTGGCGCGTGGTGAGTTGCATTGTATTGGCGCAACCACATTGAACGAACATAGGCAATATATCGAAAAAGATGCGGCATTGGAGCGTAGGTTCCAGCCTGTTTTGGTGGATGCGCCT
>JALSGX010000206.1 GCA_026982535.1 Ghiorsea sp.
AGCCTAGATCCGCGGTGGAGAGGGTGGTTGAACCCACGGAAAAAGATTTTTCAGCATTCTGTTTCAAAATCCAGGCCAATATGGATCCACAGCACCGGGATAGGGTAGCCTTTTTTCGTATATGCTCAGGAAAGTTCACCAAGGGTATGACAGTTCGTCATCATCGCTTAAGCAAAGATATCAAAATCCCCAATGCCACCATTTTCATGGCGCAAGATAGGGCGCATGTGGAAGAAGCTTATGCGGGAGACATTATCGGTATTCATAACCATGGCACGATTCGTATTGGTGATACATTTACCAGCAAAGAACCACTGAAGTTTACAGGTGTGCCCAACTTTGCGCCTGAAATGTTTCGCCGTATCCGTTTGAATGACCCGCTTAAACGCAAGCAATTGCATAAAGGTTTGATTCAGTTATCAGAAGAGGGTGCAGTGCAAGTTTTCCGCACCTTTTTGGGTGGTGACTATATCTTAGGTGCAGTGGGTGTGCTTCAGTTTGAGGTCACCGTAGCGCGGCTTAAAGCCGAATACAAAGTGGATGCAGATTATGTAAACACTGATTTTCAAGTGGCGCGCTGGGTGACATGCGATGATGAAAAACAGCTTGCCGCATTCAAGAAAACCTATGATGCCAACTTGGCAGAAGATGGTGATGGTTTCCTCACATACCTTGCGCCATCAGCTTGGAAATTAAGCTACACAGAAGAGCAGCATCCCGAGATTGAGTTTCATAAAACCAGAGAGCAAATCTAAGAAGCTATTCCATGAAAAGCCTTTTTCACTTCCTATCGTCATTCCGCACTTGATGCGGAATCCATTAAGGTGCAAGGTCTTTCTGGATACCCAATCAAGTTGGGTATGACGTTTGTTTAAGAATGTAGGAGATTTCTAATGATTGAAGCCGTTTCCTCAAAGAATTTGGATGAACTTTTGCCGTTAATGCGTGCATACATGGCATTTTATCATGTGCAAAACATTGATGATGCGAACAACAAAACCTTTTTCAGTCAGTTTGGTGAAGATAGTGATAAAGGTTGCTTATTCCTTTATCGTCAAGATGGTCAAGCCGTTGCTTTTGCTACGGTCTATTTCTCGTTTATCTCAAGCATTACCGCAAAGGTTGCCGTGCTCAATGATTTATACACCGCACCTGAATACCGTGGGCAAGGCATAGGGCGCAAGCTTGTTGAGCATTGCCGAGCATACGCAAAGCAATATGGCGCAGCTCGCTTACAATGGCTGACCGCCCCTGATAATACGCAAGCCCAAGCCTTGTATGATAGCTTGGATACGAATAAAAGTGATTGGCGGGTTTATACTTATCCTGTAAGTTAGGTTTTTATTGTGTATGGGAGCAGCCCTATGAAAACCATTGATTTTTATTTTGATTTTATCAGCCCCTATACTTACTTTGCGGTGATGCAGATGGATAAGTTTGAAGCAGAGCATGATGTAGAAGTGAACTGGGTGGCAGTGAACTTACCCAAACTCATCAAACTTTCAGGCAATACACCACCTGCATTGATTAAAAACAAAGCACTGTATTCGTTGCGCGATTTGAAGCGCTGGGCTGAGTATTGGGATGTACCCTTCAAAATGATTCGTCCAGGTACATTTGATAGCCGACCCGCCATGGTTATTGCGATGGCGTTGCAAGGTGATGATAGAAAGGTATTTTGTAAAGCGGTGTTTGAAGCGGTTTGGGCAGGTGTTGTTGATGTCAAAGCTGATGACTGGCTGGATGAAGTTTTTAAGCTCAAACAACTGCCAGAAGTTTGGCGAGATTTAGCCACAAGTGATAGTAAGGCCGCATTGGATGACAATACACAGCAAGCCCTCAAAGCTGGGGCGTTTGGCGTGCCTACCTTTGTTTTGCATGATAAACCACGACATCAGATGTTCTTTGGCGTAGATAGAATGGACTTTTTAGCAAGGGCTTGTATTTAAATTTTAGCTGGTTGCAGAAGGTCAAATGCCATCAAAACAATATATTTGATTTTGACTCAGGTTTATGGCAATGAATCCTTATCCAAAAAGGGCCCTGCTTGGATTATTAAAGCAGGGCTATCCCCCAACGATACAGTGATTTATATTGCAATTTCAATTAAGCATTCATCAGGGTTCACTGTATCCCCCTCAGCAACATAAATGGCCTTGACTGTGCCTGCAACGGGTGCATGCACAGGGTTTTCCATTTTCATGGCTTCAACTGTTACCACTGTATCACCAGCTTCCACGGCATCACCGACTTGTACATTGACAGCAACAATCCGACCTGGCATGGGTGTGGTGACATCACTATCATTTCGTGCTTTCGGGCGTTTGGACCCTTTGGATACCTTGCCCGAGTCAATGCTTCGTCCATCAAGGGTTGGCACCATTTCTGTAATGGTTTCAACATAAACCTCTTCAAGTACATGATCCACTTTAACATAATATGGCTTCAAATCATTTTCAACATGACCTGTGCCTTCAATTTTAATGTGATACTCTTCACCATGAATCGTGATATTAAACTCAGTGGGTGCAAGCGCTGGCGCTGTCACTGAAGTATTGGCTACTGGCTCATCAAGCTCTAAAGGTTCTGGTTTGAAATGCCCCGACTCTCGTTCTTCAAAGTATTCTAAAGCAATGGTGGGGAACATGGCATATGACAACACATCTTCTACAGACTTGGCCTTATCACCGACTTCACGCGTCAAAGCATCTAACTCATCAGGAATAAGATCGGCAGGACGGACAGTGATGGGAGCTTCATCACCAAGTGCTTTTTGTTGAACCTTAGCATTGATGTCACCCAATGCTTTTCCGTACATGCCTTTGAGATAGTTTTTGGTTTCTTCAGTAATGACGCTGTACTTTTTGCCTGATACCACATTGAGCACAGCTTGTGTACCCACAATTTGACTGGTTGGTGTCACCAAAGGCGGGTAGCCGAAGTCTTTACGAACATTGGCAACTTCATTCAGGACTTCATCCATTTTGTCCAACGCACCTTGCTCTTTAAGTTGGTTGGCAAGATTGGAAATCATGCCGCCAGGGATTTGATTGACAAACACACGGGTATCAACACGAGTCACATCCGATTCAAATCGAGTGTATTTTTTACGCACTTCACGAAAGTATGCGGCAACATCTTGCAGCGCATCCAAATCCAGACCAGTGTCATATTCTGTTTCGGCAAAGGCTGCCACCATGGATTCAGTGGCTGGATGAGATGTGCCTCCAGATAATGGGGAAATTGCTGTGTCGATAATATCGCAACCAGCATGAACAGCTTCCCATTGCACCATTTCAGCCACGCCTGATGTAGAATGTGAGTGTAAATGCAGTGGAATATCAACCGCATTTTTAAGCGCCACAATAAGTTCTTTCGTGGCAACGGGTGTTAATAATCCAGCCATATCTTTGATGGCAAGCGTATCACAACCCATATCTTCAAAACCTTTGGCTAAATCTACAAAGTAGTTCAAGGTATGGACAGGGCTTGTGGTATAACAAATCGTCCCTTCA
This sequence comes from Ghiorsea sp., assembly GCA_026982535.1. Taxonomy (GTDB): domain Bacteria; phylum Pseudomonadota; class Zetaproteobacteria; order Mariprofundales; family Mariprofundaceae; genus Ghiorsea. The sequence continues at coordinate 3,516 of JALSGX010000206.1, forward strand.
GCGTGCTTGCCATTTTCTTTGATTTGAGCAATCGCGGTGCGTACATTGCGTAGGTCATTCATAGCATCAAAGGTACGGAACACATCCACACCATTGGCAGCTGCCATATCCACAAACTTACGCACCACATCATCAGCATAGTGACGGTAACCCAGTAAGTTTTGCCCACGAAGAAGCATTTGGATTTTGGTGTTGGGCATCGCTTTGCTTAATTCACGCAAACGCACCCAAGGTCCTTCTTTAAGGTAACGCAGGCAAGTATCAAAGGTTGCACCACCCCATGCTTCAACAGACCAATATCCGATTTGGTCAATTTTTTCGCAAATGGGCAACATATCATCAAGGCGCATTCGTGTTGCCAGAAGAGACTGGTGACCATCGCGTAAGGCAAGTTCCGTAATGGCTAGTTTTTTCTTGGTTTGAGTCATTGTGTAAATCCTTTTTTCTACAGCCCAGCGTGCGCAGCGATTGCCACAGCCACAGCTGCCGCAATATCTTCACGGGCTTCAAATGGTTTGTAATCCAGCAACTCGGGGTGTTGATCCATAAAGCCAGTATCAAACTGCCCTTTGAGGAACACATCCGATGAGGCAATGTTACGATAAAATGCTAGTGTCGTTTTCACACCACGAATATCATACTCTTTCAGCGCGCGCTGGGAGCGCATGACCGCGTGCTCCCAGTCTGGAGCCCAAATGGTAAGCTTGGCACACATGGAGTCATAATGCGGTGGAATGGTATAACCAGGGTATACGCAACCATCCACACGAATGCCAGGACCACCTGGTGAATGGTAGCGTGTGATTCTGCCAGGATTGGGAAAGAAGCCATTTTGAGGATCTTCTGCGTTAATCCGAAATTCGATAGCACTTCCCTTAAAGCTTAAGTCTTCTTGTTTGAAAGGAAGGGGCTCTCCTGCGGCAATAGCGATTTGCTGCGCGACAATATCAACACCCGTAATAGCTTCAGTGATGGTGTGCTCCACTTGCAAGCGGGTATTCATTTCCATAAAGAAGAAGTCATGATTTTTATCTACCAGAAACTCGACTGTCCCTGCGTTCACATAGCCCACAGCCTTGGCTGCTCGGACTGCAACTTCACCCATTTTAGCACGAAGCTCATCAGTGATAAAATTAGATGGTGCAATTTCAATCAGTTTTTGGTTGCGGCGTTGAATGGAACAATCGCGTTCGAATAGGTGTACACAATGGCCATGCGAATCAGCCAAAATCTGAAACTCAATATGGCGAGGCTCAACAATACACTTTTCCATAAAAAGCTCACCATTACCAAAAGCTGTCATGGCTTCATTGGTGGTTAACTCATAGTTTTCAACAACTTCATCATCATTGTCACAACGGCGAATACCCCGACCACCTCCACCAGCAGCCGCTTTCAACATCACAGGGTAGCCCATGCTTCGGGCAACTTCCAAAGCCTCTTCAGGGCTGCTTAATGATGATTCTGTGCCTGGAATACACGGAACACCAGCTGCAAGCATGGTAGTCCGCGCATTGGTTTTGCTGCCCATATTTTTTATGGCTTCAGGCGATGGACCAATATACGCGATGCCTGCATCAATCACAGCTTGTGCAAAGTCTGGGTTTTCAGATAAAAAACCATAGCCTGGATGTATCGCATCTACTTTGGACTTAATAGCAATATCTACAATACGATGAATATTAAGGTAGCTTTTAACAGGGTCAGGACCAATTAAAATGGCCTTATCGGCTTTTTTGACATGAAGAGCTTGACTATCTGGCTCAGAGTATACAGCCACAGACTCAATGCCTAGTTCATTGCAGGCACGAATAATCCGAATGGCACATTCACCACGGTTGGCAATCAGGATGCGCTTAAACAAAATAACTCACTCCTTTTCTTTAGCGAGGCATAATAGTAAAAACAAGGGCTTTCGGCAATGAATAAATGATATGAATCAGACATTTAATAAAGGAATATTTAGCCCTAAAGCACCCAACTCGTCCATACAATGCTTATGCGCGAGTGGGATTTCATCCAAGAATTGGGTTTTGTTGTCACGGAAAGCGAGGCGGGTAAAAATACCCAAGACTTTAATATGCCTTTGCAAGGAGGTTTGCCGCACCGCTTGATGCCATGCTTTGAAATCACCAAAATACATTTGAGATGTTGAGCTTAACCCGGCAAAGAAATACTTGCTCCATTTTTGGCGTTCATCTTCAGGATAATCTTGATAACAGTCATAAAGTAATGATGCCAAATCGTAAGTGACAGGACCCATTGCCATATCTTGGAAATCGATGATACCCAGTGGTAAACCATGTTTTGGTATCATTAAATTTCGGCTGTGATAGTCCAAATGTACAGGCACTTTAGGCATACGATCAATGCTTTGCAGTAATGGCGTTAAGCTTTGGATAAACTGCTTTCGAGCATGTTTACTGGGTTTGACTTCCTTGATGTATGGCAAATACCAGTCGAGATACAATTCGATTTCATTGGTCATGCGTTGTATGCCAAAATCAGGTAAACGGGTGAGATTGGCTTGTTGTAATACATGCAGTTGCCGAAGCGCGTCCTTAAATAAATTGTCGATATGATTATGGTTTTTGTAATATACTGACCATGTGACATCTCCAAAGTCTTGAAGCAGGAGAAACCCTTGGCTTTTATCTTCAATCATTATTTGGGGGACATTTAAGCCTGTGTGTTGCAGCCAGCGGCATGCTTGAATAAATGGAGATATATCTTCCCTTTCTGGTGGAGCATCCATCAATATATAAGATTGTTCAGGTGTTGCAACACGAAAATAACGGCGAAAAGAAGCATCGCCAGCAAGAGGGGTGATGTGATACGATTTTGTGAAACGCAGGGACAACCAAGCTTTGGCTTGGTCAAGGCGAGTATCAGCCATTTTGAACCATTAATCCATCAATATGAAGCTTTTGTCTAATGAGCTCTTTAGCTTGAATGGCCTTGACTTCATCGGTGTATGTATGTGTATAAACACGGTAGTAGATGCCTTTGCTAGCAATGTCCACCCGCTGGATATTTGCACCAATACCTAAAGCTTTTAGTTTGGGCAACAGTTGTAATGCGTCATGCTCAGAAGAAAACGACGCCACTTGAATTTTGAAGCTTCGGGAAGTGCTTTGCATTTGTACCCGAATAACATCCTCCAAGCGTTGTTCCGTAACAACCAAGGCTTGCTCTTTATCTTGGTTGGCTGCCAGCTCAGCCTCCAGCTTATCCAAGAAAGCAGCGGGGCTTTTAGGCTTGGGTTGGTGTTCTAAAGGTTCAGGAATAATGGACTGTTTGGGTAGCTCATTGTAAAAAGTCAGTTCACCAACTTGGGATGTATTGGCTTCTAGTTGCTGCCACTTTTGTGCTTCTTCTTTTAATGCTTGAAGTTCCTGTTGCTGTTTTTCTAACTTGGCAATCAAAGCCTCTTGCTTATGGCCTTTGCTGGCTTTGATACCATGTTGTTCTCCCATGTAGAACCCTGTACCAAAACAGATAATGGCAAAGACTGTTGCAAGCAGTGTGATGAATATGCTTTTGGATGAAGAGGATAAAGCGTTACCCTTCTCAAAATGGGCAGATTCAATGTGGGCAAAGTCTTTGTCTGTCATGATCTACATGCTTTCAGGTGCAGACACACCCAGCAAGGCCAGCGCATTTTTAATCACTTGTGCTGTTGCTCGTAAAAGCAAGAGTCGTGCTTGCATCAAAGCTTCATCTTCAATAATCACACGATTTTTATGATAAAAACGATGAAATGCGGCAGCAAGCTGCATAATATAGGTGGCAATGCGATAGGGTTCACGGCGATCTGCTGCGGTTTGCAGCAGGTCTGGGTAGCCGATGAGCATTTTAATCAAATCTTTTTCTTCATCACTGGTGAGAAGAGAAGTGTCCACATCGGTGATATCCACAAGCATAATACCTTCAGCTTCGGCTTTTCTAAGCACAGCATGAATGCGAGCATGCGCATATTGCACATAATACACAGGGTTTTCTGCATCTTTGGCTTTGGCGGCTTCCAAATCGAAATCAAACTGGCTTTCGATACGGCGGGTCATGAAATTAAAGCGAACAGCATCTTTGCCCACTTCTTCCACCACTTCGCTTAGGGTGACAAAAGTACCTGCTCGCTTACTCATTTTAACGGGAACACCATCACGGGTGAGGTTAACCATTTGCACCAACAGCACTTCAGGCTGCTTGTCCAAACCTGTGAGTGCTTTAATCGCAGCTTGCACACGGGTGATGTAACCACCGTGGTCTGCGCCCCAAATATCAATCATGTGCTTAAAGCCTCGTTCATATTTATCCGCATGATAAGCAATGTCTGCGGCAAAGTAGGTTGCAGTACCATCTTGTTTCATTAAAGGTCTATCCACATCATCGCCAAAGTCTGTGGTGCGGAACAAACGCTGCTCGATTGGGTTGTAATCCTTAACTTCTTTACCTTTAGGTGGGGGCAATGTGCCTGTATAAACCAAACCATCAGCTTCAAGCTTTTCAATCAGTTGGTTGACCTTACCTGATTCATGCAAGGTTTTTTCTGAAAAATATTCGTCAAACTCAATGCCAATTTGCTTAAGATCTTGGCGAATCATTGCCATGTTGGCTGCTACAGCCAGTGTGCCCAGTTCTTTGAGGCGAGAAGCTTCATCCATGCTTTCAAAACGCGCGAAGCTGTTGGATTCTAAAATTTCCTTGGCAATTTCAATGATATAATCACCCGGATAAGCAGAGTCGGGGAAGGTGATGCTTATGCCTTGAAGCTCTTGCATACGCAGCCAGACAGAGTTTGCCAATACACCAATTTGTGTGCCTGCATCATTGATATAATACTCTTTATGCACTTGATAGCCGCGAGCTTTCATCACATTGGCTAGCGAATCACCAACCACAGCACCACGACCATGCCCCACATGCATAGGACCAGTTGGGTTGGCAGATACGAACTCTAAATTGATGCGTTCGCCCTTGCTGCTATCTACGCAGCCATAAGCTTCGGCTTGGTTGAGAATGTCTTTGATAATATCCGACTCACCACCAGCTTTAAGCTTGATATTGATAAAGCCAGGTCCAGCAATATCTGCGCTTTCTACCGCATCAGGAAATTGAACCTGGGCTAAAATACTTTCAGCGACTTGGCGTGGGTTTTGTTTGAGTAAGCCAGCCAAAGGCATGGCAACATTAACAGCATAATCACCATGTTCTTTTTGTTTGGGGCGGGTTAATATGACAGATGGTGTTTTATTGCTCTCCACATTAGCAAGAAGTGTGTTTACCGCATCTTGTAATGCTTGGGTAATCGAATCTTTAAGCGATAATGTCAAAGTCTTCTCCAGACGAAATGGGTTATTGATAGTGCCGTGTTATTCGCTTTTTTCCGCAATACATTGCAGGGGATGATGATGCTGGCGACTATAGCTTTCCACCTGCCAAGCCTTACTTTCAGCAATATCTTTGGGGTAAACCCCGCACACACCACGCCCTTGCGTGTGGACTTGCATGGTGATGATTTCCGCTTGTTCTGCGTTTTTACCAAAATACTTCATCAAGACTTCTTCAACAAAGTTTATGGGGGTGAAGTCGTCATTCAAGAGTAAGACTTCATACATGGCAGGTGGTTTGATCGCAGGTTTATCTGTCAGTTCATGTAAAATCTTTTCGTGTTCAGTTGTCTCAAATGTTGGCATGTCGCAAGCCTACAAAGCAGATGGAATGATGCCAAGCACAAAAAGAATTGCGGATGAGGGTTGGCTGTGTCAGTTGAGCATGCCAATGTTTGCTTCACTGGCAAAACAGCATATTAATGTTTGTAAAAACAATGGTTTACCAGACTAGATGTATGTTTAATTATGGGTGAATAGTTTCCACATGATTGCGACGAACACGCTGAATGGCAAAGCGTTTTTGACTAATGCCATACACATCAAAATAATAGTTGCCACTGATAGCAGGGAATTCGGTGGTGCTATGCAGAACTTCAAAGGCATCTTTGCCTTTAAGCCCCAGACGCGAGCCTATGGTTGCAGCATTCATGGCAGTATCGTAAGCCAAGGCAAATAGTGGGCTCATATCGTGATTATCCCAGACAATGCGATATTGATTTTGAACTTCCAGCACAGCTTGATGAGGTTGCTCAACACTTGTGGCAGGCATGGAAAATTGAGCGCCGTTTAAGTATCGACCATGATCATCCATCAAATGCCCATCAGCCCAACGCTGGCTACCATAAAGCTGTACGCCATGAATATCAGCATAGGCGATTTGACCTGCCAGCACAGCAACACGCTTACCTTGAGCCACCAAATAAATGTGATCAAAGGCTAAAGGCATTTTGATATCCATATTTTGTTCGGGGCTAAAAAGAAACAAGTCTTCATCAAGGCTGGCTAATAGTTCCTCATCATCTGTACGGAAGCGCATGCCTATCAAGTCAGGGCGATTATCACGGACACTTTCTGGTAGCGCCACAATATCCAAAACTTCGCCACCAGCATTGATAAAAGTGTGAGCAAAAGCAGAGACCTCTTCAATAGCACTGTTGGTGTTTTCATGAATAATGACAGCTTTTGTCTTACCTTGTTGAAGTGCATATCGAGCCATAAAGTTTGCCTGTACAACCTTGGCAAGGCTATGTATCAATAATGCAGGGGATTCACTTGCCAGTTGCACTTTGCTGGATAGTGAAACCACAGGTATGTGGTCAACCAAGAAGGGAATAAGTGCTTGGGTATGGCTGCTTAACATAGGACCAATCACCCAATCCACACCGTGTTGTATGAGTGTTTGATAAGCATATACAGCTTGATCCACACGGCTTGCGGTATCCTGGATATTTAGAATGACATTGGATTCAAACTCAGGTTTGTCTATGGCTAGGCGAATGCCGCGCAATACTTGTTGCCCATAAAGCGCATACTTTCCTGTGAGTGGCAACATAACACCAATGACCATGCGGCTGCCCTTGCTTTCTGCCCAAGTCTGAACAATAGAATAAACATCACTA
>JALSGX010000207.1 GCA_026982535.1 Ghiorsea sp.
AGGTGTTTCAACGCCAGCAAGGGTTAAACCCTGATGGTGTAGCTGGCCCCATCACTTGGATTCATCTCAATCAAATCAATCAAGTGGATGCACCAAGTTTGAACACGGTAAACCCATAATGTCCTACATTTTGGATGCCTTAAATAAAGCGGATAAAGAGCGCAAGCAAAGCGTAATACCTGCGTCTGAAACAATCGCGACTCATGCACCAGCAACGCAATCCAATATGACTTGGTTCGTTGCCCTCATCATCTTTGCGTTCATTATTCTACTGTGGTTTGTCTTTCAATCCCAAGAAACCGTGAAACCTGTCATCGCTACTACACCCAGTACCCCAACGCCAACACCCATAAAACCTAAACCCATACCAAGCAAACCCGCAGCAACCGCACAAACCACCACAACTTTTACCTCCGTTGAGCCACAGGAAATCAAAGAAAAGCCGCAACCTACCCCCAATATTATGGGTTTAGATGAAAGCATTCGGAATAGACTTCCTGCCATCAATATTTCAGCGCATGTATTTAGCCAAGATGCAACAAAACGTATGGTGATTATCAACAATCAAGTGGTGCATGAAGGCGATTATATTGCGGCAGACTTAAAGCTTTCTACCATTCAGCAACATGGTATTGAACTCAATTTTGAGAGTGAACCTTTTACCATGAAGGTCAAAGATAAGTGGCCGCTTGGTCAATAAATAAGCAACAAACATGAACAACCAACCCTGAACCAACCTTGACCCTTTACCCTTTCATCACGTTGATTGCCAACGAAGAAAGTGTGAGAGGAGAAGGGAAAGATGCAATACAAGAATCCAAATACTGACGGTGCGCTGATTAATTTTAAGCCCGTTTACGAAAACTATATCGGCGGCAAGTGGGTTGCACCTGTTGCTGGTGAATACTTCGACAATATTTCCCCTGTTGACGGCAAACCATTTTGTAAAATTCCAAAGTCGCAAGAGGCAGACATTAACCTTGCCTTGGATGCAGCACATGCAGCCAAAGATGCGTGGGGCAAAACATCAGTCACCGAACGCTCCAACATCCTATTAAAAATTGCTGATAGAATTGATGAAAACTTAGAAATGTTGGCTGTCGCAGAGACTTGGGATAATGGTAAAGCTGTGCGCGAAACATTGAATGCTGATGTGCCGCTAACATCCGACCACTTCCGTTATTATGCTGGTTGTATTCGTGCGCAAGAAGGCACAATGGGCGAAATTGACAACAACACTGTAGCATATCATTTCCACGAACCTTTGGGTGTTGTTGGTCAAATCATTCCATGGAACTTCCCACTGTTGATGGCGGCATGGAAGCTTGCGCCAGCACTGGCTGCGGGCAACTGCGTGGTACTTAAACCTGCGGAACAAACACCTGCATCTATTCTTGTGTTGATGGAGTTGGTTGGTGATTTGTTGCCTGATGGCGTGTTGAATGTGGTCAATGGTTATGGTGTGGAAGCGGGCAAAGCTTTGGCAACCAGCA
>JALSGX010000208.1 GCA_026982535.1 Ghiorsea sp.
GTAGTCTTACCGTTGAAAAAGGATAAAAACGAAACCTCTTTTTGTTCCTTTTTCAGTGACAAGGATGACGCACACCCAAAAGATACTACAAAATCTTTTGGGGCTTTGTCGGTTCGTTTTTGGCTGTCCAAAAATGAACAAATCACGCCTTAAACAAAAACTTGCCCTTATGTTGTTGAGTCAAACTCAAACGACATGCACACATTTTGTATCCAATACTCCGAAAACCTTGCATCCAATACAGCAGAAACGAGATATTATCTTGGTATATCAACAGCTTGCGTTGTTTTGAGTTTAATCTATAGTAAGTGAGCCCTTAGCCTTGCTTTCTATGAGGTATTTCGATTGAAGCGCGGCAAAGAGGAAAGTCTTTGAGTGGATGCACTAGGCTCAAGGTGATACTTTTTGAAGAAGAACTGATTTCAGTTTTTAGAGTTACACAAGATTTGTTAAGAAGGCATTAATCATTCAGCCCTTAGGTAAAAACTTGGCGGGGTTTAAAGCTTTCCCATTGCGGCGAACTTCATAATGAAGGTGAGGACCTGTTGAGCGCCCTGATGAACCAACACGCCCGACCATTTGGTTGGCATCGACAATATCCCCAACAGCTACATGCACAGCAGACATATGACCATAGCGGGTGCGATAACCGTAGCCATGTTCAATTTCAACCAAATAACCATAATCAGCCATTTTACCTGCATATACGACGACACCACGGCTGGCTGCCAAGACAGGCGCTCCAAAGCGGTTTGCAATGTCAACCCCTTTATGCATAGCTCTTTTGGCAGTGAAAGGGTCAGTGCGGACTCCAAAGCTTGAGCTTAACCAGCCGCCTTCTGAAGGCCATGCGTGGGGTCGAGCATTGGTTTCTTCAATATCATCTTGGAGTAAATAGTTAACGGCAGCAAGCTTGGTATCCAAGGCTATAATTTTTGCTTCGATTTGATCCAGTTGATCAAAAAGGTCAATATCGACAACTTGGTTTGCTACGGGAATGCGAGGACCACCAAAGGCAGGTTTGACATCAAAATTAAACTCTGCTGGGCTAATAGATGAAGATTGAATAAGGCGTTTGCCTAGGGAGTCGAGCCGAGCAAGCCTTGCCTGCATTTCGCCTACAGAGCGTGCGTAAACACTCATTTTCTCTTTTTCAGCTTGAAATTTTGCTTCAAGGGCTAGCTTTTGTTGGGCAAAAAGCTGACGCTCTTTTTGCAAGGTTTCAGTGGCTGTGGTGAGAGCTTTACGCATGTCATAACTGGTGTATAGACTGTATGCGCCAGCAATGCTTGATAACATGAAGAGTATTATAATTGCGTATAGAGCATGGAGTTTTCTCTGGCTTAAGCGGTATGTTTTTGTTTGCCCATGGTCGGGAACCAGCATAATTGAAAAATGGCTCACTTTGTTCATACTCCATTGTATCGCAATGTATTTTTAGCCCACGGTTGCTAAAGTGTTGTTGATTTTGCGTCAAGTTTGAGCGTTGCATAATGCCGCACTATGACGAAAATCACAATCCTGTTGATACATGCGTATGTTAGCAACAAATAGACCTGTCCTATTTTAGAGCACAAGGGTTGTCCGCTTTGAATTTGTTTTATGTCATGGCATTTTCATGACCATGGGTTGTTCAGCCACTTTGGCTTCCACCTTTGTGATGGCTGGAAATTCAGCCAGTTTTCTTGGCCTGTGAAATAATTTGAGCAAGGCTATTCGATAGCCGAAGCCTTCCGCAATCTTGGTTTAACTACAATATGCTGAGTCGCTGGAAGATTGAACGCGAAAAGAACGGGGAACATGCTTTTCCAAGTAAAGGTCATATGATACCTGAACACGCGGAACTTGTACGGTTGTACGCTTGAAAGCTGAGAATAAAGTCCTTGGCGGTTAAAATAAGCATCAAGCTATCCGCCAAACTTTTGAGTAAGCTCTACCCGAGTTCTAACTTAATTCCAAATCGCAGTGGAAATTGGTAAGATTATCGCAGCCATGTTCACGAACCACAACCAAATCTTCCAAACGCACGCCGCCAATATCTGCATAATATAAACCTGGTTCAATGGTAATCACCATACGCTTTTCCAAGATTGCACCATTACTAGAGATGCGCGGGTTTTCATGAATATCAAGCCCGACACCATGACCTGTGCTATGAAAGAAGCCACCTTGTTTACCATTGACCACACCTGTCTTAAAGCCTTGCTTATCAAAGTGAGCCGTGATGCTGTTATGAATATTGGCTGTATCCACGCCAGCTTGCACCATATCCAACCCCATATCTTGCCCTTCACGCACGGTTTGATACATGTGTTTGAGTTTGCTTGACGCTTTGCCTTTGACATAAGTACGCGTCATATCACCCCAATAACCTGATGCGACAAGGCGCGGAAAAATATCAATGATAATCGGCTGATGCGCGGCAATTACGCCTGAACCCATATTATGTGGGTCGGCAGACTGGCTGCCACATGCCACAATGGTATGCGATGGCACAGCGCCTTGCCCAATCAGAAAGGTTTCAATCACGGCGCGAATGGCTTCGGATGTGACCACTTCACCTGCTTGTTCATGGTCTTTCGGAAACATCACCAAGCCATCATTGTTGATGCCACAGCTTGCGATAAATTGCTCGGCTTGAAGCATACTTTGAGCGGTCAGCTTTTCAGCCAAAGTGAGTTGTGTGATTTCAGCTTCGGACTTAACCACCCGCTCTGGAAACAAGCTTGCGGGGCTGGGTGTGACTTCAAATCCTAATGCGGTCAGTTCTTGGGCATACAAATAAGGGAAGTCTGCAGGCACGGTGATGTGCTCCACTTGATGTTCTTGCATGAAAGCAGCCGCAGCCGTACTCAAGCTGCGCTGCCAACCTTTATCTTTGGCTTTGTTGTGCCAAATCGTATCCAGATGGACTTCATCCAGCTTGGATTGGGCTTTGGCTCTATCGACTTCCAAGGGTGATAATAATCCATGCCATGTTGTCTCGCTGCCACCTTCTAAACCAATGACAATAAAGGCATCAGGTACAAACATACCCGATATATACAACATATCCGCGTGATGTTCGGAATCAGAAATAAGTAGCTTGGCAGTGCTCATGTGTCTTCGGGTGCTTTGGCGTGAATACTTAAAGCGTGAATCACGCTTGGAAATAAATGCTTGGTCGCAGCATGGACCAAACGGTGTTTTTGCATGCGTGATTTTCCAGAAAAAGCAGGGGCAACAATATGCACCACATAATGCCCGCCGCCGGATTTTGCGCCTTCATGACCAGCATGAAGATGAGATTCATCGATCACTTCAAGGTGGGTGGGGGCAAAGGTTTGCTTTAATATTTGCTCAATCTGGTGACTACTCATGGTTTATCCTTGTTCTCTCGATATAGCACAACGGTTTTGCCAATATGCTGTATGATGTGTGCGTGTGTTTTTGCTGCCAACATATTGGCGATGGCTTTGCGCTCATCCCTATCATCGCTTTGAACTTGTACTTTAATCAATTCATGCGTGTTTAAGGTGTTGTTCGCTTCCGTAACAAGGCTTTCAGAAACACCATGCTGCCCAACCTGAATCATCACCTTGAGGTGATGGGCTTGTGATTTTAGCGTGCGTTTTTTCTTGTTGTCTAAATTCATGGGCGAAGCATAACGCCAATCAACCAACTTTGGTATCAAATATGCTTGTAGTGCTGCATGATGAAAAGCTCACAAGATGATGAAGCCTTAAAACGGATGCGTGATGATCCGAGCCGTGTGTTAATCCTTGGCGGAGGAAGAGATGGAACCGCCATGCTTGAGACGCTTTTGGAAGAGCAGCTTGTGGAGATTGTGTGCTTGGTTGACACAGATGCTCAGTCGCCAGGGATGAAGCTGGCCAAAGCCAAGGGGATTGCAACTTTTGAGGATGTCGAGCAAGGCATTGTTGCCTGCGCACCTTGTGTCGCGTTTAATTTGACAGGTAATGAAATGGTTGAGGAAGTGGCAGCCAACCTTCTCGGGGTTGGTGGTGTGATTGGTGGTTTGGAAGCAAGATTGATGTGGCGCATGGTAACGGACTTAAAAAAAGCCAAGAAAGACCTTGAGTTTCAGGCTTCCCATGATGTGTTAACCAACCTGGTAAACCGCCGTTATATGCTTGCGAAAATTGAGAAAGAGCTGGATAGATGTAAGCGATACGGTGTGGTTTGTTCGCTGGTAATGTTGGATTTGGATCACTTCAAGTTTATCAATGACCACTACGGTCACGCAGCGGGTGATGAAGTGTTGAAGGTAGTGACGCAACGCATTGCTAACCATTTGCGTGGTGCGGATACTTTGGCGCGGTGGGGTGGTGAAGAGTTTTTGGTGCTTTTGCCACACACCAATAAACAAGAGGCTAAAGTTACTGCGGAAAAATGTTTGCAAGTGATTGTGAGTCAGAAGATTGCCTTGGGCTTAAGTATGTCGGTGCAGGTAAGTTTTTCTGCTGGTATTAGCGCGTTTGATGAAATTGATCCAGAACTGCCAGTGGAGAAAATGCTTGGTGAGATATTAAAACTTGCCGACTCAAGGCTTTACCAAGCCAAAGCGCAAGGGCGAAGACGCATTGTTAGCAGTGGGTAAAGTTTGCCTTGATAGGGATAACACATTGGCTTAAGCTTGGCTGGAAGTTGGATACAAAGGAGTGAGCTATGAAATTATCCCGCATGATACTGATGTTCGGTGTTGCGTCCATATTGTCGGCATGTGCTAGTGGCGGCAAACCTATTGTGTATAAGCATCCTGAAACCAAAAGCATTGTACTCCTTCAAGGTGATACATTGCAATGTGAGCCATTATTCCGCAAAGCTGGGTTTAAGCGTGTGGATACGGGTGAAGTTGAGTATTAAAGCGTTGGGATAAGCCCTTCATCGTGGCAATGGATGAGCATGTGAACAAGTGCCTGATTCGCTTCAGGCATTTTTTTTGCGCTCAGTTCATCCAAGGCGCACCACTGAAATGTACTTTCAGCTTGAATATTTTGTTTGCCATCATAGCGGCAGAAAAAAAAGATAAATGCTAAGTGACGGTCATCATAGGCATGTTGATGTTTGCCGATATGTCGCCAAAGCTTGCCTTTGATGCCTGTTTCTTCTTGAAGTTCGCGCACTGCCGCAGGTAGTGGCATTTCATCATCTTTCACCTTGCCCCCAGGAAATGACCACACATCAGGGCAATGCACATCGGGTTTTCGTTTGAGTAGCAGTACTTCATCATCATGGTTGAACACGGCAATCAACACAATTAAAGCATCAATGTTCACAAGCTTGTCTCCCTTTGGTTATTATGGCTGATTTGTATATAGTTCGCTGCCAACAACCTTTCACACCAAGCAAGCATAGGATTTTATTTATGGCAAAGCAAAAATTACAAAGTATTCGTGGCATTCATGATGGGCTCCCCGCGCAAGTGCGCGCTTGGCGGTATATTGAAGATGTAGCTCGAGATGTGTTTGCATCCTATGCCTTTTCTGAGGTGCGATTGCCGATTTTAGAGCCAACAGCATTGTTTGTACGCTCGGTGGGTGAAAAAACCGATATTGTATCCAAAGAAATGTATGCTTTTACTGATCAAGGCGGAGACCATATTTGCTTGCGTCCAGAAGGCACGGCAGGTGCAGTGCGGGCTTATTTGCAAGCCGGTTTAACAAGGGCAGGGGCGCAACGCTGGTTTTATATGGGGCCCATGTTTCGCAGAGAACGCCCGCAAAAAGGAAGGTTGCGCCAGTTTCAACAAATCGGTGCTGAGTTTTTTGGCGTATCTGGGCCAGTGGAAGATGCGGAAGTGTTGGCGATGGCGCAGCGATTCTTGGATACATTGGGCATTCAAGAAACCCGCTTAGAAATCAATTCTTTGGGTTGCACCGCATGTCGCCCTGCATATCGTGAAGCACTGCTTAGCTTCCTAAAAAGCAAAAAAGATGCGTTATGTGAAACATGCCATGAGCGCATGGATAGCAACCCGATGCGGGTATTGGATTGTAAGGTGAAATCATGCCAAGCAGCACTTGCTGACGCGCCTGAAATGGTCAACCATTTATGCGAGGCTTGCGACACCCACTTTTCAGTCTTGAAATCGGGCTTGGATGCTTTGGATGTGAGCTACACCATCAACCCCCGCATTGTTCGTGGCTTGGATTATTACAATCGCACGGCTTTTGAGTTCATCACCGACCAACTGGGTGCGCAAGGCACGGTGCTTGCAGGTGGGCGATATGATGGCTTAGTTGAATCCTTGGGCGGCCCTGCCACACCTGCGATTGGATTTGCCGCAGGCATGGAACGCTTAGAAATGTTGTTGCCAGAAGCCCCGCAAACGAAGCCTGACATTGCGGTTGTTGCCTTGGGTGATGCTGTGATGGCTTATGCCTTGCAACAAGCTGCCAAGCTTCGTGAAGCAGGTTTAAGTGTGATTCATTGCGGTGGTGGGAGTGCCAAGAAGCAGTTCAAAATGGCAGACCGAGAACGGGCAAAGTTTGTGGTCACCATTGGCGAAGATGAGATGAAAGCAGGTAAGTTGATGCTGAAAAACTTATCTACAGGTGAGCAAAGCCAAGTTGACTTTGCGCAAGTTATTCAAATTATACAAGGATAAAAATCAGGAAAGAGTGAGGGGAATATGCGTTATTTATTTGTATTATTGATGCTTTGGGCGGGGCAAGCTTATGCTGCTCAAGGTGATATTATTACACTTGCAGGTTTGCCTAACCCTGCAACATTGACAACCAATGTGTTGGCAAATCAGACAGCTATTGGCTCACAAGGGGGTATAGCTGTAGATACGGTTGGCAATGTTTATTTTGTAGAAGGGAATAGCAAGCAAATTAAGAAAATTGATAGACAGACAGGCATTCTTTCAAGTGTTGCGACCATAGCGGGCGCAACTTCTTTGACTGGGCTTGTGTTTTCTCCAGCAGGGGTTCTTTATGTTTCTGACTATGTGGCGAATAGGGTGCAAAAAATTGATTTGAATACAGGCTTAGTAAGTTTTTTCGCAACGGTTAACTCGCCTAGGGGAATGGCATTGGATAATGCTGGAAACTTGTATGTTGCAAACTATTTGGGTGGTCAGATTCATAAGATAGATGCGGCAGGTAATGTCACCGTTGTCTTGAGTGGTTTATCCAATCCGTTAGATTTGGCATTTGATCGTCAAGGTAATTTGTTTTTTACAGAGTTTGGCACAGCCTCAGTGAAGAAATGGAGTGCTGGTGTATTGTCCACAGTCATCACTTCTCCGACAATTCAAAGTGCAAATGGTATTGCCATTGATAGTGCGGATATGCTGTATGTTTCCGATGCTGCAAGTCATGTGGTTCAGAAGCTTGATTTATCTACAGGTACAATAAGTAGGTTTGCTGGGAAGACTGTTTTTGCTGTTACGCACTCAGGTGATGGTGGAAGCGCACTTCAAGCTGGTATTGTTCAACCTTCATGGTTGGCTGTTGATGCTTATGCCAATGTATATATTCGTGAAAGAATTGATACACAACGCTCATATATCCGTATGGTTGGTAATGTGATTGATATTCCTGCAAGTATTTCGTTTCCTGTGGTGGATACTTATGGCGCGCAGCAATATTTCCAATCATTAAAATTAACCAATAGTAGTGGGGCTACTGTGCAAAACATTCACTACCAATTACCTACAGCGATTGTTGATGGTTCATTTGTTACAGTTGTGCAAAATAACTTTTACAATCAGGCATCATACCAAGTGCCTGTTTTTGTAAGTGATCATGCAACTGGTGGTTTGGGGGCTAGGTCTGTTGCAGTGACTTACAATGGTGTGCGGTTGCATGCGTTAAATATCATTGCATCGCCACCAGATCGGGTGGATATTTTATTGCGTGCTGTTGAGTCCAACACGACGAATGACAAGCCTGTGACAACCATGACGCAACAAGATTTTATGGTTGAAGAAGATGGGTTGCCTTTATCTGTAGAATCCAAAGTGTTGATAAAAAAGGTGACAGAATTAAAGCATGTGGTGCAAACAGTATTAATGTTTGATGTAAGCAGTAGCATTAGTGCGACAAACCTACAACTGATGAAACAATCGGTTAAAAATGCACTGATAGACCCAAATACAGGGTTATTGCGCACCAAAGATCAGCAAGTTGCGATTTATACCTTTGATGACACGGTTCGCTTGGTGCAAGACTTTACATCCAATGCAACAATCATTGCACAAGCCATTAATGGTATTACGAGTCAAGGGGTTACCTCAACCAACCTATATGGTGCAATTATTCAAGGTATGGCAAAGCCTGTAACTCAAGCATCGTTGACCAGTTTGAGTGAAGGGCATGTGGTTGTGATTACTGATGGTAGAGATACTTCAGGTTACTTCAGTGTTTATCAAGCGACAGCAGCGATCAATGCAAGTGAAAATACATTGCACTTGATTGGTGTGCAAAGCCCTGATTTGCAGCCTGCAACGATGCAGCAACTAAGCAAGCATTATACAGAAGTGGGCAATTTTAGCGCAGTAGAGCAGGCAATGACTGATATTGCGGCTTATACTGATGCTTTGGCATATTCATTTTATCAGGTTTATTATAATAGCCCTGCAAGAGCAGGCACACACACGCTCACTGTGTATGAGAAGCATAGCAATTATTATACAAATAAAATTACAGGCTCATTTGATACCGCTGATTTTACGCCGCCAGCACCTACGGTACCAAGTTCACCAGCCAATAATTTCACCACACAAGATCAGCAACAAAGCTGCCTTGTGCCGAGTATATCCCATGTTTGGGTTTGGTTGATGATGTGGGTGCTTGCTTTGTTTGCTGTGAGAGTAAGACAAACGACATCTTAATATCATCTTGTGTTCATCTTGCCTTGAATACACTTCATGGGCGGCTTATATAAGTTTTATCACAATATTTTCGGGGTAAACATGGACGCCAAGCAGGTTTTTTCAGCATTACAAAGCAGTATGGCAGAGCATATTATTGGGCAAGCGCATTTAACCAACCGTTTGCTGGTTGCTTTACTCGCCGATGGGCATTTGTTGGTGGAAGGTGCACCGGGGCTTGCCAAAACACGGGCGATTCAGGCGTTGTCGGAACATATCGAAGGTGATTTTCATCGGGTGCAGTTTACCCCGGATTTGTTGCCATCGGATTTGACGGGCGTGGAAGTGTATCGCCCGCAAGATGGCAGCTTTCATTTCCAAAAAGGTCCTTTGTTTCACAATCTTGTGCTGGCTGATGAAATCAACCGTGCGCCTGCCAAGGTGCAAGCGGCATTGCTTGAAGCCATGGCAGAGCGACAAATCACGGTAGGGCGCACCAGTTATCCATTGCCCGATTTGTTTTTGGTGATGGCAACGCAAAACCCGATTGAACAAGAAGGCACATATCCCCTGCCTGAAGCCCAGCTTGACCGATTTTTATTGCATGTGACCATGGATTATCCTGATGCGGCATCGGAGCAAAAGATTTTGCAACTCTCACGAACTGAAGCCAGCACAAAACCCAAGAAACCCGAAGTGTTGCTCCATCAAGATACATTATTCCAAGCCCGCCAAGAGGCATTGAACATCCATGTTGCACCACAGCTTGAGACTTATATCGTGCAATTGATGATGGCAACCCGAGCCAATCATACGCAAACAGGCGTGGTCAAACATTTGCAATACGGGGCAAGCCCACGGGCAACCATTGCCTTGGATCGATGCGCTAGAGCCCATGCGTGGTTGGATGGTCGTGATTTTGTTGCCCCTGAAGATATTCAAAGTATGGCGTTGGATGTGTTGCGCCATCGTTTGTTGCTCAACTATGAAGCTGAAGCATCAGGCTTGACCACGGATGATGTGATTCATCAGCTTATCGCAGAAGTTCCTGTTCCCTAGAAGTAGAGAAAAGGTTTAGGCATGTCTGCCACAGATATTCAACTTGCTGAGCTCATTGCCATGCAGTATCAGGCTGCATCCCTTGCCGTGCGGCGCAAGCATATCAAAGCTGCCATGAGTGGTGCGCATGTATCTCGGCTGCGAGGGCGTGGTATGGAGTTTGATGAAGTGCGGGTGTATCAACCCGGTGATGATGTGGGCAGCATTGATTGGAAGGTGACTGCGCGCAAAGGCGTGACCCATGTGAAGCTGTATCGGGAAGAGCGGGAGCGCCCTGTACTGCTGTGTTTGGACTACCGAAGCAGCATGTTTTTTGCCACCCAAGGCGCATTGAAATCGGTGGTGGCAACCCAAGCTGCGGCATTGTTGGCATGGCATGGTGTTGCCCATGGTGACCGCTTGGGCGGCATGATTTTTTCAGGTGAAGCGCACACGGAAATCAAACCCATGCGGGGTAAACGAGGTGTGCTGGCACTGTTTCACCAATGCACCCAACATCCTGCTTGGCAACATAGCACA
>JALSGX010000209.1 GCA_026982535.1 Ghiorsea sp.
GTTATCAAATAACACCCCTCATCCCAACCTTTTCCCCCAAGGGGCGAAGGAACAAAAGGGGTAGTATGAGCGATACAATTTTATTGGTGGGTCATGGCTCACGCGAAAAAAGCGGCAATGATGAAATCGAATCATTTGCCAATGCATGGCGCAAGCGCCGTCCGAACGACAGGATTGAAGTGTGTTTTATTGAGTTTGCCGATGTTACTTTAGATGCAGGCATGGCAAATGCAGCCAAAGATTCCAAGCGTGTGATTGTGCTGCCATTGATTTTGGGTGCGGCGGCGCATGTGAAGATGGAAATTCCGCATCATATTGACCATGCCCGCAAGCACTTTCCCGATGTTGAGTTTATCATGGCAAAACATTTGGGCGCAACGGATAAAGTGTTGCAAGCACTAAAAACCGAACTCACGAAAGCCATGCTGGCATTGGATGCGCCCGATGCCAAAAATACAGGTGTGGTACTGCTTGCACGCGGCTCATCAGACAGGGTTGCCAATGGTGAAATTGCCAAAATGGCGCGGTGGTTGTTTGAAGAAACAGGGCACGATATGGTGGACTTGGCATTTACAGGCATCACATACCCGAAAGTGGAAACCGTGGTGCAAAGGCAAGTGGCATGTGGCATGAAGCAAGTGGTTGTGTTGCCGTATTATTTGTACACAGGTGTTTTGATTGAGCGTATTGCAAGACAAGTCGAACGATTAAAACAGCAATATCCAACCATTGCCTTTGGCTTGGGCAAATATATTGGATTTGATGATGCGATTTATGAGCTGCTGGATGAGCGTGTGGCTGATGCGATTGGCGAAGGTAGAGATGAGCCAAAAATGCTGGAATGTGATGGTTGTAAATACCGTGGCTTTGCTGAAGAGCATGGCTTTGGGCATCATCACCATCATTGAGGTAATGATATGAGTCAAAATGTTGTCACAGAACAGCTAACCCAAGCAGGGCAAAAGATTGAGCATTCATCTTTTGCGATTGTGGATGCCGAAGCGGGTGATAAAGGCAGCTACACCGATGAGCAATGGCCTTTGGTGCGCCGCATGATTCATGCCACGGCTGATTTTGAATTTAATGGTTTAACCGAATTTCATCCTGATGCCATGCAAGCAGGGCTTGAAGCGATTGCGGCTGGTGCGCCGATTGTGGCAGATGTAGAAATGATTTGTGTGGGTTTATCCAAGCCAAGGTTGTCGCATTTTGGGGTGCAAACGCATCAGTTTATATCCGATGATGATGTGATTGAAAAAGCCAAAGCTGAAGGCACAACCCGCGC
Source organism: Ghiorsea sp. (assembly GCA_026982535.1). Lineage (GTDB taxonomy): Bacteria > Pseudomonadota > Zetaproteobacteria > Mariprofundales > Mariprofundaceae > Ghiorsea. Next base: position 1,286 of record JALSGX010000209.1, read on the forward strand.
TGTACAGGCTATGCGTAAAGCCCATGAAAAAGGCTTGTTAAACGGTGCGATTGTTGGTGTGGGTAATGCGCCAACGGCATTGTTGGAAGTGATTCGATTGATTGAAGAAGAAGGTGCGAAACCTGCATTGATTGTGGGTATGCCTGTGGGTTTTGTTTCGGCAGAAGAATCTAAAGATGAAGTGGCGGC
>JALSGX010000210.1 GCA_026982535.1 Ghiorsea sp.
ATGCGCACCGATAAAACCGAAGAAGCTGCCATTGTGGACGTGTTTAAGGGGTTGGCATTGGCACATCCAAAGATTGCTTTGCGATTGGAGCTGGACGGGCGTGTCCGCTTTGATTTTCAAGCACAAAGCGAAGAAGCGCGTGTGTTGAAGTTGATGGGCAAAGACTTTGCAGAGAATTATATTTATCAAACGCTAGAGCATGAAGGCATTCAGGTTTCAGGCTTTTTGGGCTTACCAACCTATCACCACCGAGACAGCACGCGCATGATGTTTTTGGTCAATGGGCGGGTGATTCGGGATAAACAACTCATTGCTGCACTTCGGGCGGGCTACCGTGATGTGATGTTTCACGACCGTTATCCCGTGGCTGTGATTCGCCTGGAAATAGACCCTGCATTTGTGGATGTGAATGTGCATCCTGCTAAGCGGGAAGTGCGCTTTAAGTCGCCGCAGGCTGTGTTTGCAGCCATTGTGGGTTGTGTTCGTGCTGGTATTGAGCGCATGGGGCACACGGTGGCTTCCACGACCACGGGCAAAGCTTTGGATGCGATGCAGTCTTCAAATGTATCCAATCAAACACAGCAACCATCTTACCAAACTTCACAACCCGTATCTCACAGCACCATGCCCAGGTTTGCCTCTGAACGAGCGCCTAGCCTTCAAGGGTATTCATCTCAAGCGTCCAACCGCGTGCCTGAAGATGTGCAAAGACTTTTGTTTTCATCAGCGGTGGCTGAGGGTGGTGTGGCTTATGATGTGGAAGGTAAGCTGGACTTGGGGCAACCTTTGGCGCAAATCCATCAGTGTTATGTGCTTTCGCAAACAGCGGACGGTATTGTTTTAATCGACCAACACGCTGCCCACGAGCGCATGACCTTTGAAAAGTTAAAAGCGCAATTATCAGGTGGCAACATCGCTGCGCAAATGATGCTTACCCCTGAAAGCTTAACTTTAGATAGCGAAAGCTTGGCATGGCTGCATGACAATAAAGATGCCTTGGAAGCTTTTGCGGTGTCTGTGTCCATTCAAGATGATGAGATGGTGCAAATCCATAGCATACCTGCGATGTTAAGCAGTGAACCACCTGCGGAACTGGTGGCAGAGTTGATAGAATCATGTGTGTTGCTGGGTATGCAAGCTGAAGCGGGGAATACAGGGCTAGGGCGCGTATTAGAGCGATGGCTGGGCAACCGAGCTTGCAAAGCATCCATCAAAGCTGGGCGCACGCTTAGCCATGAAGAACAAGTGAGCTTGCTGCGTGAAATGGAGCAAACACCCAATATCGCGCAGTGTAATCATGGCAGACCGACTTATGTGCGTTTATCTTTAAATGACATGGATAAGCTTTTTGGGCGAAAAGAATAAGGGAGGCTTTGTTTGATGTTGTCCCCCCAGCTTGGCTTTGAATGCTCTGAGCTGCAATCAGTCGCCGCTTGTCCATATGTTAACAACAAATAGACCTGTCCTGTTTTAGAGCACAAGGGTTGCCCGCTTTGAATTGGTTTGAAGTCATGGCATTTTCATGACCATGGGTTGTTCAGCCACTTTGGCTTCCTCCGTTGTGATGGCTGGAAATGCAGCCAGTTTTCTTGGTCTGTGAAACAATGTGAGTGAGTCATCGATATGCCGCTTGATGTTGACCTTGGCTTTGACATAGTGATGCCGATATTTATCACTGGGTATTTGCAGCTTTCTTTCTTCAAAGCTTACGGTGTTGTCTTTGTTGACGGTGCGCTCAAATGATTCACACAAGATGTCATTCAGCAACCCTGCCTCACCTTCTTTACGGTAGCGGGCAATATATCGCCGAAAGCTGCGACCACCCATACCCAAGAGCTGCCCTGCTTCTTTTTGGCTTAACCGGCCACTTTGCCAGTCATCATATACTTCTCAAAACCTCATCTTTCTTATCGCCTGTAACACCTCGGTTTGTCGCATCGTTGCTTGCCTCCAAGGGCAACCTGCAAGGCGGACAACTCTCGTGCTCCTGATGAGGACAGGTTATGTGTTCCTAACATGTTTCTTTGGTTTTTGCATACATGCAATTATGCTGTCACCCAGCATCTTAAATTCTTCCGCACGGCTAGATCCTTTACGCCAAGCCAAGCCAATTTGTCTGTGCATGTTTTTGGGCAAAGGTAAAAGTTCAATGTTGGAGTCTTTCACCATCAACGAATCTTTTGCTATATCGGGAATAAAGGTAACCCCTAAATCACTGGCAACCATTTGCAGTAGGGTTTGCAAGCTGGTTGCGGCAAAGCGGCTGATCTGCTCCACAGAACGCAACTGACAAGCTTCCAAGGCATGGTCACGCAGGCAATGTCCATCATCCAAAAGCAATAGGCTTTCTTTGGGCAGGCTGTTAATATCAAAAGCTTTACCTTGTTCTTGAAACCATTTGGAATCTTGATGATAAGCCAATAAAAAGGGGTCATCAAATAGCGTTAAGGTTTGTGTACCATGCAGCTCAAAGGGTAGGGCAATCAAGATAACATCCAACTTTCCTGACAACAATTGTTCATGCACGATATGGGTTTTATCCTCACGCAAATAAAGCTGTAAATCAGGATGGGTTTGGGTGATTTGAGGCACGAATTTGGGCAAAACAAAAGGGGCAATGCTCGGAATCACACCCAAGGTTATTTTACCACTGAGTGGTGCATCCGCGCCTGCGACAATATCCAATAATATATCCAGTTCAGATAAACAAAGCCTTGCCTGATGCACTACACTTAGCCCTATGTCGGTAAAAATGATTTGCTTGTTCGTTCTGTCCACCAGTTGTACTTGTAGCTTGTCCTCCAAGGCTTTAATAGCGATGCTGAATGCAGACTGGGATATATGGCAGGCACTGGCAGCCTTGCCGAAATGTTTCAACTCATCAAGCGCGATTAAGCATTGGAGTTGTTTGGTGGTGGGGTAGTTGTTCATGGTGCATATCTTGTGCTGGTCCATCTATAAAATCAATGGATAGCATATAAATAATCAATTTTATCTGTTTGTATGTTTATGTTATGCTTCGCGAATAAAAAGCCATGAATGCCCATGGCATAGCAATCAGAAGATAGCAAGGAGTTTTTAAGATATGAAAAAGCTTATTTTATTGGCGTCATTATCGTGTTTTGGGTTCGGTCAGGCAGTTGCTGCTGATATTCCAGAGGGAATGGGTGTATTGCCAACGCAAGTGCCTGTGCCTGCGGACAATCCTATGAGCGCAGCCAAGGTTGAGTTGGGCAAGAAATTATACTTCGACCCTGCATTATCCAAGAGTGGTCAATTCTCTTGTAATTCATGCCATAACTTAGGCACATGGGGTGTGGATAATCAGAAGTTTTCAATTGGGCATAAATGGCAGCGAGGCGGTCGCAATGCTCCAACCGTGTTGAACTCGGCATTTTGGAGCAAGCAATTCTGGGATGGTCGCGCACCAATGCTTGAAGACCAAGCCAAAGGTCCACCACTAAACCCTGTTGAAATGGCTTTTGATAGTGAAAAAGCTGTAGTGGCAAGGCTGAAAGATGCGGGTTATGCACCATTGTTTGATGAAGTGTTTGGCAAGCATTCATTAAACTATGACAATATGGCAAAAGCCATTGCGGCCTTTGAGCGCACTTTGCTTACCCCCAATGCACCCTTTGATAAGTTTGTGCAAGGCAAAGGTGATATTTCCAAAGCAGCCAAACGAGGCATGAAAAAAGTTGCTGAAATTGGCTGCACATCGTGCCACTCAGGACCATTGTTTACGAATAATGAGTTTGTTGAGTTTGCTTATGGTAAAGATGAAGGGTTGAAGTCGGTTACTGGCAAGGATGAAGATGATCATGTGTTTCGTGTACAATCTTGGCGCAATGTGGCAATGACCGCACCTTATTTTCATGATGGCTCTGCCGCAACTTTGGAAGAAGCTGTAGATACCATGGCGAAAGTGCAATTGGATGTTAAGCTGTCTAAGAAAGATATTGCAGATATTGTAGCATTCTTGGAAACTTTAACAGGTGAAGCGCCAGAAGTGACATTTCCTGTGTTGCCGCGCCCTGCAGGGAAAGCGTTAAACTTTGAAGACTGATGTATCGCGCATGAGCATCACTGTGGCGTAACACGGTTTACTTTTTATACCTGTATACACACCGTGTAAGTTTATGACTTGCACGGTGTTGTTGTTTGCGCATCATACTGCGCATGAGTCGCCTTCGCCCCCAGCGTCGAACCCTGAAAACATCACCTGCACAACATGCACAGTTTCAAGTTGTGTTTTACATTTTACCTTTTTTGGTACTAACCATGATTTTATTTTTCTTTATGCCATTGACAGGCATGATTGGTTTTGTTTTTACTTTGTTTGCTTTGTTTGTGTTGCCTTTTAAGGCACGCAAGGGTAGGTGTCCAGAGTGTGGCAGAATGCGGCTGTTTCTGTTTTCGGGATTTGGTGGAGTCTGTCAGGGCTGCAGACAAGATGTTGTACTCCGTGGTGAAGCGATTCACTTGCTTGAGCCTAGGAGCAGAGACGCAGTGGATGGTAGTGGGCGTGGCTATAGACCAACGCGCAAAGACTAAAGCTGGCATTGAATAATGAGTTAAGAATAAGTTAAGCCAAGGATAAGCGACATGAGTGTTGAACAAGTATTAGAAAACCGTAGTGGAAACACATGTGAACTGTGTGGTAGCATAGATGGTTTGCTTGTATATGAAGTACCAAGCAGCCCTGTAGATGGTGCAGATGCGGCTATTTATGCTTGCGGCACATGTGTGAGTCAACTGAGTGATGAGAGCAGTGTGGATGCCAACCACTGGCGTTGCTTGAATGATAGCATGTGGAGCGAAGTGGATGCGGTGAAAGTGGTGACTTATCGTATGCTGCATCAACTTCAAGGCGAAGGTTGGCCGCAAGATTTGTTGGATATGATGTATTTAGAAGATGATGTCCGAGCTTGGGCTGATGCGGGCATGGTCTCCGGTGATGCAGAAGAAGCCATCGTTCATCGTGATAGTTATGGTGCTGTGTTAGAAGCAGGGGACTCTGTCACTATTATTAAAGATTTGGTGGTTAAGGGTGCTGGTTTTACCGCCAAACGAGGCACACCTGTGCGGAATATTCGTTTGGTGTATGATAATCCAGCACACATCGAAGGTAGGGTCAATGGTCAGATGATTGTGATTCTTACTGAATTTGTGAAGAAAAACTAGGAAAGCTCTAGCTATAACAACTTAGAATACACTGCGTTTTATGGTTTGCTCAGAGTCTTTTTAGGTGATTTCTAGTCAAAGGGGCTAAGTACACCATATAGTACACCTGCGGGTAAGGCGAGGAGTATTAAGCCAGCGTCACCAATAAGTGTAACAGGTGTCATCACGATATTTTTAGCAATTTGACGATTATCCAATGGTTCACGAATCCTGAGCTGGTAAGGTTGATCAAAGTGAATAGCTTTCTTGAATGCCTCTTGAATTGCATAGCGCATACCTTGAATACGCACTTTTGCAGTTATCTCAAGACCATCATGATAAGCATGATGTGTTTGAAAAAAAACGCGTTCAGATGTTGTCAAATCATCTTGTTTTGCTGTAAGGTATAAATCACCAGCAATATGGTTGTTTTCATCCACAGCAAAATCAAAGAAGTGTGGCTTAAAGCGGTAGTGCTTGTCTGCAGCGAGTATATCTGCCAATGCTTTTTCAACCTTGAAGATATAGTGATACTTTTTACCAATGCCAACCAATGATTGACTTTTCTTTTCTACAAAGAAGCCAGCAATTTCCTCATCATAGCCATGAAAAGCCCACATGCCTAAAGTACAAGATGTTGCCCAAAATATAGATAAAAAAAGAGCGATTGTTTTTATCATATCTCTCTCCGTTTTACATCTTTCTTAACCAAGTTTGATATTTTTCACTGGCTTTTGCATCTAAAACAACAATTTCAGGTATGCTGTAAGGGTGATTAGCTTCTAACCAGGTCACAACTTTGTCTTTAAGCGCAGCCGTTGTTTTGATGCTTAAATAATACTCGGCTTCTTGGCACAGTTGACCTTCCCACATATATACCGACTCACCTTGGGCTGATATTTGCACACAGGCAGCAAGCTTGGCTTGAACCAAAGCTTTGGCAAGGGTTAGCGCTTTGCTTTTATTATCTATGCTGGTGAAAATGATGCGCATTGACTTCTCCTTTTGAATGTGGATAGCAGGTGTAGAAAATATATCTGATATACAATTTATTGTCTGTTAGTAGATGAGTGCTGTCAACATGGTGTACAAGGTAAATGCTGAGTATGGTTGCCAAGAAGAGGTTGGCTTTCCTTATAGCTACTCATAAATCATTATATTTTATAGATAAACTTGCATGGAAAGCGTCTTGGATCAGATGAGGCAATATGATTGTGTTTGATAAACCGCAAGTGTTTTGTTACGAAAAACTGGACAAGTGTAATTATGGGGCTATAAATCCACGCTATGAAAAAAGTAATTATAGCACCCTCAATTTTATCGGCAGACTTTGCCAACCTAGAAAAAGAAATTAAAGCCATCGATGAAGGCGGATGTGACTGGGTTCATGTTGATGTTATGGATGGTACATTTGTGCCACCCATTACGATTGGTGATAATATTGTAAAGGCCATTCGTCCACATACCCAAAAGATTTTGGATGTTCATTTAATGGTTGAACACCCTGAAACACAGGTTGAAGCTTTTGCTCAAGCTGGCGCAGATATGATTACAGTGCATCAGGAAGTATGCGTACACTTGGAGCGTACATTGCAGTTAATTCGTTCGTTGGGCTGTAAGGCAGGTGTAGCGCTTTGTCCATCAACGCCTGTCTCAACACTTCAAAATGTATTGCACTGTACTGACCTCATTTTAATGATGAGTGTCAATCCGGGGTATGGAGGGCAATCGTATATTCATGCAGTGACGGATAAGATTAAAGAAGCTCGGAAAATGCTGGATACCGCAGGTTCTAAGGCTCATCTTCATGTGGATGGTGGTGTTAGCCCGAAAACGATTGAAGAGGTATCGGCTGCTGGTGCAGATTGCTTTGTTGCAGGGTCAGCAGTGTATAACACGCCTGATTATGCAGCAGCCATTGCTGAGTTGAGGGGCTTGGCAGAAAAAGTTTAACGACATCATAAAATAAACAAAAAGAGGTGAAGTTTTTTCGCCTCTTTTTGTTTTATGGTGGTAAAGGGAGGAAGAGAAAGCATGACAGATCAAACAGATCATTCACGACGCAATTTTCTTTATGTTGCAGCAGGAGGGCTGGGTGCTGTGGCAGGAGGAGCAACGGCGGTTCCATTTTTAGGCAGTATGTTGCCTGCAGCAGATACATTGGCAGCAGCAACCACTGAATTTGATGTTTCAACCGTTGCAGAAGGACAATTGGTGGTTGTACAGTGGCAGGGTAAGCCTGTATTTGTAACACACCGTACGCCTGAGCTATTGGCACAACTGGATGGGCATGATGATGAGCTAAAAGATCCAAACTCTGAAGCTATTGAAGCGGTTCAAGCAGAGTGGATGGATACACCTGAGAAGCGCAAAAACCGATCAATTAAGCCTGAGTATCTTATCGTGGTTGCAAGCTGCACACACTTGGGCTGTATTCCTTTGTACAAACCAAGTAAGGGGCGTGCGGAATGGGGAGATTCTGTACCTTCAAATTGGGTTGGTGGCTGGCACTGCCCATGTCATGGTTCTTATTATGATTTGGCAGCTCGCGTTATTAAAGGATCCCCAGCACCACATAACCTTCATGTGATGCCTTACAAGTTTATCAATGATACAACCGTTGTGATTGGTTAAGGGGGGGGATATAATGTTAGATGCGATGATGAAAACGAAATTATTTGCTTGGGTTGATCGCAGGCTTGGGCTTGAAAGCATAATTAAGTCGCAGCTTACTGAATACCCTGCACCGAAAAACCTAAACTGGATGTGGGTATTTGGTGCGATTGCCATGACTGTGTTGGTTTTGCAAATTGTAACAGGCATTTTCCTTGCCATGTATTACAAGCCAAGTGCAATGTTAACTGAAGGTGGCTTTTCTTTAGCCTTTGATTCCGTAGAACGCATTATGCGCGATGTTAATTTTGGCTGGCTTATCCGCTACACACATGCGGTTGGTGCATCCATGTTTTTCCTTGTGGTTTATATTCATATGGGTCGTGGTATGTATTATGGTTCATACAAAGAGCCGCGGGAGTTAATTTGGATTATCGGTGTTGTGATTCTGCTGATTATGCAAGGTGCTGCATTCTTCGGTTATTTGCTTCCTTGGGGTCAAATGTCCTTCTGGGGCGCAACAGTGATTACCAACTTGTTTGGTGCAATTCCTGTATTGGGTGATTTGATAGGTCAGTTGTTGATGGGTGGTTTCTCTGTTGGTGATCCAACGCTAAACCGCTTTTTTTCACTACACTATCTTCTTCCACTATTGTTGGTTGCCATTGTTGGTGGGCATATTCATGCGCTGCATACAGTTCACTCCAATAACCCTGATGGCATCGACTTAGACCAAAGTGATCCGAAAAATATAGTTACATTCCATCCATATGTAACCATGAAAGATGCCTTTGCGGTATCGGCATTCATGATTTTATATATGTATATTGTGTTCTTTAACCCACAAATGGGCGGTTACTTTATTGAAGTAGATAATTATATGCCTGCGAATAGCCTACAAACACCTGCACATATTGTACCTGTGTGGTATCTCACACCATGGTACACGATTTTAAGGTCGTTTGAGGATAAGCTGCTGGGTATTGTAGCCATGGGCGCTTCGCTGGCTATTTTATTTGTTTATCCTTTCTTGGATAGGTCGAAGGTGCGATCGGCGCGTTATCGCCCGATGTACCGTGGCATGCTCATTTTGTTCTTTATTGATGTTATTGTATTAGGATACTGTGGTCACTCAGAACCAACAGCAACATTGAAAGTTGTTGGTCAAATTGCAACATTCTACTACTTTCTCTTTTTTATAGCATTACCTTTCTTGCCTAAGGTAGAGAAAACAAAACCATTGCCGGAGGGGGTGTAGCATGAAGTTCAATACAATTCTATTAAGCCTTGCTGCGGTATTGATGATGCTTACTTCCCAAGTGGCTTTGGCATCGGGTGGAAGTAGTGTGGCGCTCAAACATGCAAATATTGATGTGACTGACCGTGAGCAGCTTTTGCGAGGGTTAATTGTATTCACTGATATTTGCATGGGATGTCACTCGGCAAAATATGTGACTTTTAAGGGTTTAATGGATTACCCTGAATTGGGCATTAGCCGTGAGATGGCAGATGAATTGCGTGGTGAAAAGCCTTTAATGTCTGGGCTCATTACAGACTTGTCACCTGAAGATGCAACGGAATCTTATGGTAAGGTTCCCCCAGATTTATCGTTGATTGTACCAGGTCGTCGTGGTGGTGCAGACTATGTTTACTCACTGTTGACGGGGTACGCACATGACCCTGAAGGTAAAGTTCCTGAAGGAAATTATAACCTTTACTTTCCAGGTCATAGTACAGCTATGCCAGACCCTCTCGGCTGGTTGGATCATGAGCCAGAAGATGAAGCTGAAATCATACAGCAAGCCAATGATGTCACAGCATTTTTAGCTTTCATTAGTGATCCACATCAAAATGAGCGTCGCACTATGGGTAAGTATGTGATTGGCTTTCTCATTCTTTTGACACTTGTATTATTCTTGTTGAAAAAAGAAATTTGGAAAGATGTTCATTAATTGATTCTTGTTTATAGAATACCCGCCTTTGTGCGGGTATTTTTTTGCTGGCTACAAATTTGGTGATAAAGTCACTTTCCGTGATTAGAGTATGCGATATTTATGCTAATCAAATCATTCACAAAAAAGCATAGTGCGCCAAAGCGAACGCATCGGGCTTTATACCCTGCGGTGAGCAAGCAGCTTTGGAGTACCTACCAAAAACGCGTGCTCCAGTTTTGGAAAAGTGAACGGGCATTAAAATCTCGCAGGGTATTTAGCAAACGCTATTATTTACCACTGCTGCAAAAAGAGGTACAGCACCTTTCGAAAGCAGCAGATGTGCTTGAATTGGGCTCAGGTCCAATATGTGTAGCGCAATATTTGGGATTTGCCAACCAAACTTATGTGGATCCATTGCTGGATGATTACCGCAAACTGTTCCCAGGTGTTATGCCTGAAAAAGCAACATACTTGGCGGTTATGGCGGAAAAAATGGATTTGGAGCCTATGCGTTTTGATATGGTTCTTTGCTTGGATACGATTAGTGATGTGCAGAATCCTGAGTTGGTTATGCATAAGGTATATCATGTTTTAGCAAAAGATGGTTTATTTTTAGTGAGTATTGATATTTGGCC
>JALSGX010000211.1 GCA_026982535.1 Ghiorsea sp.
TTTCAAAGCAGCGTTTACAAAGCGAAACCCAAGCCTTGAATCAAACTTTGGAATCATTGCGTATCAAATCGTTACGCCATCAACAAGGTTTAGAAAACACATCTGACTTATTGGCATCACAAGTTCGCGCCGACCAAGCGCGTGTGATGGTGATTCGCGCAAAGTATGACTTAATGATTGCGAAAGCAGCTTTGCTTTTGGCAACAGGAACATTAAATGAAGGGGTAGTACAATGAACACACTCAAACAAAACCTAAAGTATATCGCTATATTTGCAGTCGCAACAAGCCTTGTTGCTTGCGCAGATGATGCAGCACACACAGCAAAAGATGCGCCGACAATACAAGCCCATACCATGGCTGTATCTGCGGTGACTGTGCCAAGCTATTACACCACAAGTGGCTCGGTTGCATCTGACCACCGTGTATCCATCAGCACCCAATTATCTGGTTATATTAAATCCCTTAGCGTGCGCGAAGGTGATAAAGTGAAGGTCGGGCAAATATTGATTCAAATTGACCCAACCGATGCCAAACAAGCTTATTTGCAAGCCAAAGCAGACCTCAAAGATGCCAAAGCAGACCTCAACCGCTTTAAGCAACTGCTTGCTTCAGGCGCAATCAGCAGCCAAAAGGTGGATAAAGCCAAGCTGCGTTATGATGTGGCACAATCCAATGTGGCACGCGCAGAAAATCAATTAAGTTATGCTGAAGTGCGCTCACCTGTGGATGGTGTGGTGGTTGAGAAGCGTTTAAGCGTTGGCGATTTGGCTTCCCCTGGTGTGCCGATTCTTGCGATTGAAGACCCCAACAGTTTGTTGGTTGCCACTTATGTATCTGAAAATTATATCAGTAAAATTCATGAAGGTGACACTGTGGATATTACCATCAAATCATTAGGCAAAACCTTTGAAGGACAAGTACGCCAAGTGGTGCAAGCTGCCGACCCTGTTTCCCATCAGTTTTTGGTGAAAGTTGCCCTCAAAGCATCATCAGACATCCACCCTGGCATGTTTGCTCAAGCGGGTTTCCGCGTGGGTGAGCGTCAAGCGATTGTGATTCCACAAGCCACCTTACAAGAGCGCACAGGGTTATTTGCTGTGTATGTTTTGGATGCTGATGGCATTAGCCAATATCGCCTTGTTCGTTTGGGTCAATCATTGGGTGATAAGGTTGAAATCGTAGCCGGTTTAAATGATGGCGACACCATCGTTTGGGCTGGGCAACACACACTCAAAAGCGGCATGAAAGTGCAAGCTGTGAATGGACAATAATCATGGCTGAACACGATAAAAAAACACAAGAAGAACCCTTAAATATCGCGGGTAAACTGGGGCAAGTGTCCATGAAGACCAACTTGACCCCAATTATCAGCATTTTGATTCTATTGATTGGTATTTTCGCGCTGTTTATTACACCGCGTGAAGAAAACCCGCAAATTGATGTGCCTGCTGCCAATGTGA
>JALSGX010000212.1 GCA_026982535.1 Ghiorsea sp.
TCCAGAAGTGATTCTTGCAGGTAGGCGTATCAATGATGGTATGGGCAAGTTTATTGCCGAGCAAACGGTGAAGCAGATGATTGCGGCTGGTAGTTCCATTAAAGGCGCGAAGGTATTGCTGTTGGGCTTAACATTTAAAGAAAATTGCGAAGACTTGAGAAACTCCCGTGTGATTGATGTGATTCAAGAGCTTGAATCTTATGGTGTTGAGGTGCTAGTTCATGACCCTGTTGCGAAAAAAGAAGAAGCTCAAGCATATTATGGTGTTGACTTGATTGAACTAAGCTCGTTGGACACAGTGGATGCCATTGTTGCAGCAGTTTCTCATGAGCTTCTGCTTGAAAGGAAAGCTGAAGAATGGGCAAAGCTGGCAAGCCAAGGTGCGCCATTTGTTGATGTGAAATCAGCATTTGATCGAGCAGCTTTGGAGCGCGCGGGCTTTAAGGTTTGGCGCTTATGAGCAAAATACTTGTTACAGGGGCAGCAGGTTTTATTGGCTCGCATTTATCGACTCGTTTATTAGAAAGAGGCGATGAAGTTGTCGGCTTGGATAATTTGAATGATTATTATGAAGTGAGCCTGAAAGAGGCGCGTTTAGCGCGCTTAACGCCGAATCAGAACTTTAAGTTTGTGAAGATGTCGTTGGAAGACAAGAGCAGCCTGGAAAGGCTTTTTGCTGAAGAAAAGTTTGATAAAGTTGTAAACTTGGCGGCGCAAGCAGGGGTGCGCTACTCCCTAGAAAATCCACATGCTTACATTGAAAGTAATATTGTTGGGTTTACCCATATTTTGGAAGGGTGTCGTCATCATCAAGTGAAGCATCTGGTGTATGCTTCATCTTCATCAGTGTATGGTGCCAATGAAACCATGCCTTTTTCGGTGCATGATAATGTTGATCATCCTTTATCATTGTATGCAGCCAGTAAAAAAGCTAATGAATTGATGGCACATACCTATTCACATTTGTATGGCTTGCCAACTACAGGTTTGCGCTTCTTTACGGTTTATGGTCCTTGGGGTCGCCCTGACATGGCTTTGTTTTTGTTTACCAAGGCGATTTTAGAAGGTAAACCGATTAATGTGTTTAATCATGGTAAGATGAAGCGAGATTTCACTTATGTGGATGATATTGTTGAGGGTGTGATTCGTGTGTTGGATAAAACAGCGGAGCCCAACCCTGATTGGGATGGTAAACAACCTGATCCTGCAACCAGCAAGGCACCTTGGCGGGTATACAATATTGGTAACTCCAGCCCTGTTGAGCTAATGGACTATATCAAGGCCATTGAAGAAGCATTGGGTATGGAAGCTGAGAAAAACTTTATGCCACTTCAGGCAGGCGATGTGCCCGCAACGAGTGCTGATGTTCAGGCATTGATGGATGATGTGGGCTTTAAGCCGAATACGCCAGTAAAAGAGGGTGTGAAGCGGTTTGTGGAATGGTATAGAGGGTACTAT
>JALSGX010000213.1 GCA_026982535.1 Ghiorsea sp.
AGGCGCATTGGCGCGCATTATGGTGTTCACCCATGCGCTGTCAAACATAAATTTGATGTTAAGACTTTTGTTCTCTGGCAATAGCCCGATAGCCAATATCTTTGCGATAAAAACCACCTTGCCAATCCATATTTCCTAAGGCTTTATATACCGTTTGTTGTGCTTCTTGTACGCTATTTCCTAAAGCGGTCACACCAAGCACACGTCCACCACTGTTGACGATGTTACCGTCTTTTTCAGACGTGCCCGCATGGAATACGGTTGTGCCAGCGGCTTCCACAGCATCAAGCCCACCAATGACTTGTCCTTTCTCAAAGCTTGCAGGGTAACCATCCGATGATACAACAACACACAATGCTTTGCGCTCATCCCATTCAAGGCTTACACCATCCAAACGCGATTCTGCGGCAGCCAACAGCACTTCTCCCAAATCAGATTTGAGGCGGCTCATCAAAGGTTGGCATTCAGGGTCGCCAAAGCGCACATTAAATTCCAAGGTTTTGATGCCTTTGTTGGTGAGCATCACACCTGCATACAATGTGCCGATAAAGTTTGAACCTCGCGCTTGAAGCGCTGCAATGGTTGGTTTGGCAATGGTTTCCAACACTTCTTGCTCAACTTCGGGGGTAACACACGGGGCAGGGCTGTATGCGCCCATGCCGCCCGTGTTGGGACCTTTATCGCCATCCAATAATGCTTTGTGGTCTTGTGATGAAGCCAAAGGAAGAATGGTGTCACCTGAGACGATGAACAAACATGAGGCTTCTTCACCTTCCAAAAACTCTTCAATCACCACTTGCGAACCTGCATCACCAAAGCTGTTGCCAGCTAACATATCATTGCTTGCTTCAATGGCTTCTTCTTCAGTGTGGGCGATAATCACACCTTTACCCGCAGCCAAACCTGATGCTTTGATCACGATGGGCGCGCCAACTTTACGAATATAGGCCTCAGCTTGTTTGGGGTCGGTGTGTGTTTCAAAAAATGCAGTGGGCACACCTGCTTCATCCATCAAAGCTTTGGAAAATGATTTGCTGCCTTCCAGCTCTGCGGCGGCTTGGTCTGGGCCATAGACTGCAAAACCTTTAGCACGAAGTTTGTCTGCCAAACCCATGACCAAAGGCACTTCAGGGCCAACCACGATAAGTTTGGGTTGTTCATCACGCGCCAATTGCATCAAACCATCAATGTCTTCTGCACCGATGTTGATGCAACGCGCTTCACGTTTGATACCTGGGTTTCCCGGCGCGCAAACCACTTCGCTGACTGAATCGGAACGGTTAAGTTTCCAACACAGTGCGTGTTCGCGTCCGCCACCACCTATCACTAAAACCTTCATATTTCTTACTCCTAAATTTGAATCATAACTGCGTTGAAAGTGCTCATGTACTGGTCGTAAACTCCGCGCTTTCGCCTTGCTCTAGCTTAAATCTAGGGCAAGCGGTTTTCTTA
>JALSGX010000214.1 GCA_026982535.1 Ghiorsea sp.
TTATCCTTTTCATTTGGGTATCACTGAATCGGGAAGTTTGTTTGGTGGCACGGTCAAATCATCAGTAGGGCTTGGGCTTATTCTTGCTGATGGTATTGGTGATACGATTCGAGTGTCTTTGGCGGCAGATCCCAAAGAAGAAATCAAAGTCGGTTTTGAAATCCTGAAAAGCCTTGGTTTGCGTCATCGAGGCGTCAACTTGATTGCCTGCCCATCATGCGCACGGCAGAAATTTAATGTGATTGAAACAGTGCAAATGCTCGAGGAGCGTTTGGCGCATATTCAAGAAAATATTGATGTGGCGGTGATTGGTTGCGTGGTGAATGGGCCAGGCGAAGCCAAGGAAGTGGATTTGGGCATCACAGGCGGTTATCCCGTGCATACCTTTTACCATGATGGCGAGAAGTTTGGCAAGGTGCGTTCAGATAGTATGATTGATAGTTTGGTGGAAGAAGTGGAAAAACGGGCGGCTGCGATTCGCGCTGCCAAAGAAGCGGGAGAACAACACAATGCTTAAATATATGATGGTAGGTTTGATGCTGATTGGCTTGGTGGGTTGCACCCAAGAGACGCAGAATAAAATTGGTCGTGCCGTTCAGAACTGGACGGGTGTCAATGGCGTGTTGGAAGTGTATGCGGGTAATAAATTGGTGAAACGCTTTCTTGAAATTGATAAATTAACCACAGCCGTATCCACCAATGGCAATACACCTCGCCCATACCGCTTTGGTTATGGTATTTTGGATGAAAACCTGAATATGGTGGCAGACCGCAACGAAAAGAAAGTGTATTTTGAGTTTTCAGATTATTCGACTTCGTATGTTTTCTACACTTACCCGAATTAACGGCTAAGTTCACCTGTGGACGACAATGGGTGTTGTGGGTGGGCTGTTAGATAAGCTGCTTTGTGATATGTCGTTTCTTGACTTATGGATTTCATGATTTCAGTAGCAATGATTTCACCAAAAAGAGGGGGAACAGCATTGCCAATTTGCAGGTTTTTGCTCGTTTTGCTCCCGTAAAATAAATAATTATCAGGAAACCCCTGCAATCTTGCACCTTCTCTTGTACTTAATGCCCTGTTCTGAAAAGGGTGTACACACCTTGATGAAGAGGGGGTGCCAAAGTTTCTGGTTATTGTAGGGGCAGGCCTGTATGGGAAAAGCCTTGCATATGTGTTTGCAAAATACTTTTTGGGTCTTAATCGCTGGGGCAAATCATTGACCGTGCCGCCAGGTGGAATCAGGGATAATATCTCCAGCATTTTATCACCATATTTTGAGCTGTTGTGTTCAGTTAAAACAGGGGTATTGCCTCTTAGTTTGCGTTGATACGCATTTTTTGGCTCGCTTGCGTAATTGCCTTTACTATCGTTTGCATCTAACGCTGGCAGATCAGATATGGCATCCATCAGTGAAAGTTTAGGCAAAAGCCCAAGCAAGGTGTGG
>JALSGX010000215.1 GCA_026982535.1 Ghiorsea sp.
GTTACTTGATCACCCAAGGTAAAAGTACGGCAACATCAGTCGCGGGTGTGTTTGCCGCAGGCGATGTGGCAGACCCAGTCTATCGCCAAGCGATTACATCCGCAGGCGAAGGCTGCAAGGCTGCATTGGATGCAGAACGCTTTTTATCGCAGACTGCATAACCCACCCTCAAGCTTATAGTGATGGCTTGCTTGCCTTGCAATCAAGCCATTTTTTTATGGATGCAAATATAAAATTCACGCCTTATTTGCAGATTAGGTTTGCAGCTCCTATAGTGCCGACCTTATTCAATTCAACTATACCGTTAAAACATACGGTTTTCGAGGTAAAACAATATGGCAATTCAACGCACATTATCTATTATCAAGCCTGATGCTATCGCAAAAAATGTTATCGGTGACATTATTCGCCGCTTTGAAGAAAACGGCTTGTCTATTATTGCAATGAAAATGACACACCTTAGTGCTGCTGAAGCAGGTCGTTTTTATGCTGTTCACGCAGAACGCCCCTTTTATAAAGACCTGTGTACATTTATGAGTTCTGGTCCAATACTGGCGATGTGCTTGGAAGGCAAAAACGCAATCGCCTTAAATCGACAATTGATGGGTGCCACCAACCCTAAGGAAGCTGAAGAAGGAACTATTCGTGCCGACCATGCGGACTCCATTGATGCCAATGCTGTTCACGGCTCAGATTCTGAAGAAAATGCGGCAATTGAAATTAACTTCTTTTTCTCAGATTTAGATATTCATAGCCGCTCATAATCTTATCATGACAGGCAAAACTTCTGTGTCACAACTATCACCCAATCAAACTAAAGCATTGCCCGAACAGGTGCGCGTGCGTCGCGAAAAGCTGGCAAGCATGCGCGAGCAAGGATGCGCTTACCCCAATACATGGCGAAGCGATACAACCCTTGCCGCTATTCATGCACAATATGGCAATATAGAAAAGGATGTTTTGGCAGAACAAGCCATTGAAGTTACTGTGGCAGGTCGCATGGTGGCGCATCGCATCATGGGCAAATCAAGCTTTGTCAAGATTCAAGATTGTGATAGCGAAATCCAGTTATTTTTGAATCGAGGCAACTTAGGTGGCGCAGAGGTTTACAACCCAACCAAAAAGTGGGACTTGGGTGATATTATTGGCGTTAAAGGCACTCTTTTTATCACCAAAACTGGTGAATTATCTATTAAAGCATCCCAAGTTCACATGATTACCAAATGCTTGCGCCCACTTCCTGATAAGGTGCAAGGATTAAGTGATATCGAGATGCGTTATCGGCAGCGCTATGTTGATTTAATCGTCTCCCCTGAGTCACGCCATACCTTCCGTACCCGTTCCAAAATTATTGCACTACTAAGGCAAAACCTAGAAGCCAAGGGGTTTATGGAAGTAGAAACCCCAATGCTACAAAGCCAGGCTGGTGGTGCTGCTGCCCGCCCTTTTATTACCCATCATAACGCCCTGGATATGGACTTATTCTTGCGTATCGCGCCAGAACTATACCTCAAGCGGTTATTGGTTGGCGGTTTTGAGCGGGTGTTTGAAATCAATCGTAACTTCCGCAACGAAGGCCTGGACGCAACCCATAACCCTGAGTTTACCATGGTTGAGTTTTATCAAGCTTATGCCGACTTTTATGATGCCATGGATACAACGGAAGCCTTGATGCGTAATATAGCACAAGGTATCGGAAAGCTACACACCACCTGGGAAGGTATAGATATTGACTTCTCACAGCCTTTCAAGCGTATTCGTCTGGATGAATCGGTGTTTGAGTATCGCCCAGACTTAAAAGGTCATGCCACAGATAAAGCATTACTTGCCACAGTCTGTCTGCAAGAAATTCCCGACTTCAAACCGTTGATTACATGGAAGGCAGGGCATTATTTATTGGCACTATTTGAAGCGCTGGTTGAGCCAAAGATTACCCAACCTACTTTTATTACTCACTATCCCGTAGATGTATCACCGCTGGCAAGGCGCAACAATGAAGATGAAACGGTTACCGATAGGTTTGAGCTGTTTGTAGCAGGTCGTGAAATTGCCAACGGCTTCTCCGAACTGAATGATCCCGACGACCAACGCTCTCGCTTTGTCGCCCAAGCTCAGGCCAAAGCTGCTGGTGATGTTGAAGCTACAGGGATTGATGAGGATTACTTGCGTGCTTTGGAGTATGGTATGCCACCAGCTGCTGGTGTAGGCATTGGTGTGGACAGGTTGGTTATGATGCTCACAGGGCAACATTCCATTCGGGATGTTTTGTTGTTTCCACATATGCGCCCTGAATCATCAGCTTGAAAAGAGATGGACAATGCTTGCTGAGAAAATCATGATCACACAAGTGGTTACCGCTGTAACACACGAGCGTGTTGGTGAAGTCCACGATAAAATGAATACCCACAAGCTACGCATGATTCCTGTTGTGGATCAAAGCAACTGTGTTCTGGGTGTGCTATCTACTTTTTCCATCATGCAAAGCATTATTCCCGAGTATCTTAACAGTGGTGATCTCCAACAAATATCCTATGCACCAGACTTAGACATTGTTCAGCGCAACTACATATCCATTATGCAACGCTCAGTTCAAGAGTTTATGGATACATCACCTTTATTTGTCCATAAAAATGACTCTCTTTTATCGGTAGCTGCGGCAATTTCCGCACATGGAAAACATGAGTACGCGCTTGTCGTTGATCATGAAAAAAGGTTGCTCGGTATTATTTCATCGGGCGATATTCTTAACCGCTTGAAACTTAAAGCCAATGAGGTTTAACCATGCATAATACAAACACCCATGAAGCTTCTGTTGTCTTTGGTTTGGATCCCACTTGGGTTGCTGTTACGATATTATTGGTTGTGTATGCCGTCATTATGGCTGAAAAGTTTAACAGAGCTGTATTGGCGTTATTGGGTGCTGGTATGATGGTGTTATGCGGCGTTATCACACAACAGCAAGCTGTTGCGGGCATTGATTTTAATACCATTGGTTTGTTAACAGGTATGATGGTGATTGTCGCTATTAGTCAAAAAACAGGTATGTTTCAATATGTTGCCATCAAATCCGCAAAAGTTGTAAAAGGTAGCCCTTGGGGCATTTTAATGATGCTGTCCATTGTCACCGCTGTGTTTTCCGCATTTTTGGATAATGTTACCACAGTGCTGCTGATTGCACCTGTAACACTATTGATTACCGATGCGCTTGGTGTTCGCCCCTACCCTTATTTATTTGCGCAAATTTTTGCATCCAATATCGGTGGCGCATCAACCTTAATTGGTGATCCACCAAATATCATGATTGGTTCAGCGGCCAATCTAAGTTTCATGGACTTTATGACTAACCTTGCGCCCATTACCCCAGTCATTTTCTTGCTGACTTTGGGCGTAATATGGCTCATGTTTGGTCGTGATTTAAGCGCTAGCCAAGACAAGCGTGAACTCATCATGCAATTTAATGAAAATGAAGCACTTAAAGATATTCCATTACTCAAAAAGTCTCTTTTTGTTCTGGCAGCCGTCATCGGTGGATTTTCTGTTGCCCATACTTTCCACTTAGAACCTGCAACCATTGCCATGTTTGGTGCCGCTGCTTTACTGCTGCTACAAACTTATGGTCAACCCCTGCATGATAAAGACCATGCTTACGAGAAAGTGATGGCTGATGTGGAATGGACAACCATCTTCTTCTTTGTTGGTCTATTTATTATTGTTACTGGTGTTGAACACACAGGTGTAATTGCCATGCTTGGTGAAAAAGTGATTGAGTTGACCAATGGTGATTTTAACGCAACCTTGGGTGCTGTGCTGTGGGTATCTGCCATTGCTTCTGCATTGATTGATAATATTCCATTTGTCGCAACCATGATTCCTTTGGTACATGCTATGGCACCAAGCTTTGGTGGCGCTGAAGCTGTTGAACCCATTTGGTGGGCACTTGCACTGGGAGCGTGCTTGGGTGGCAATGGCTCCCTGATTGGCGCATCTGCCAACTTGATTGTGGCAGGCTTTGCCCAACGCGCAGGGCACCCCATATACTTCTTGGTATTTATGAAACATGCTTTCTTGCTTATGATCATGAGTATTGCGATCTCTCACATTTATCTTTATATAAGATACTTAAGCTAAGGGTATGCTCTTTTGATACAACGCTTTGAGCTTTTGCTTGCCCTGCGCTACCTGCGCTCTCAACGCGGTGAGCGTTTCGCATCTTTAGTGGGCTGGAGTTCTGCTTTGGGTATGGCTATCGGTGTGATGACTTTAATTGTTGTCATGGCTGTGATGAATGGTGTTGCAACGGAGATTCGTGATAAAATACTAGGCTTTTCCTCTCATATTGAAATCCAAGGACCTGGCGACACTTTGGCAAACTGGAATGCGTGGCTAAATATTGTAAAGCAGGCGCCTCATGTTGCTCAAGCACTACCCTATATATCCACCCAAACCCTTGCTAATCATAGACATCGGTCTACAGGGGCAATTCTCAAAGGGATTGATACCAACAACGATAAAACCATCGCAACATTGATTACTCAGGGGCGTTTCTTAAGCACTGTGCAAGATGATGCACCCTTATTTGAAGCTGTGATAGGCAAAGACTTGGCGCATAAGCTATCGGCAAGCGTGGGTGATAATATTCGCCTGTTATCACCTTCCTCAGGTATCAGCCCCATGGGCTCAGCGCCTCGTATGCGTGCTTTTAAAGTGGTTGGGATTTTTGACTCAGGCTTTTATGAATATGATGTTGGCTTAATTCTTACCTCTATGCAAGCAGTACAACGATTAAACCGTTTGGGCAATGAAATAACAGGTATTGAGCTTCATTTAACAGACAGGAACCTTGCAACAAAAGTTGCCAAACAAATTCGTTTAAGCCTACCTGCATCAGCATGGGTTACAGATTGGCAACAAAGACACCAATCTTTTTTTGAAGCATTAAAAATGGAACGAACTGCCATGAGCATTATTCTGTTTCTTATTGTTATCGTTGCCATTTTTAATATGGTCTCATCCTTGGTGATGGTTGTTATGGAGAAACGCAAAGAAGTGGCTATTCTTAAGACGATTGGAGCAACCAATGGAAGTATTATTCGTATTTTTTTATTGATGGGAATCATACTCAGTAGTATGGGCACACTGCTTGGACTTTTTATGGGTATTCTTATATCACACTATTTGGAAGCCATAGTTGCGTGGATTGAAGAAATTAGCCATACTACTTTTTTGTCAGGGGATGTTTATTATATCGATCATGTCCCTGCCATGATGGATGTCTCGTCGATCATGGCTGTAGCTGTAATGAGTTTTTCGATGGGGGTTGTTGCCACACTTTATCCCGCATGGCGAGCTGCTAAAGTTCCTCCTGCCGAAGCATTGCGTTATGAATAAAAAGGAGCACATCCATGGCTTTAGATACGCTTAAAAACAAAGCAAGAAAAGCTATTTTAGCGGGAAACCATGCGCTTGCGCTCAAGCTGTATACTGATGTTCATAACCAAGACCCATCCGATTTGCGTGTATATACCAAACTTGCAGAGTTAAAAGAAAAAACAGGGGATGTTCAAGGCGCTATCCAAGATTATACAAAAATAGCCAAACAATATGCTAATGATGGCTTTGTGGTGCAAGCCATTGCTATCAACAAGCTTATCCTTCGCCTCGATCCAGAACAAACAGAAATCAAAGAGCGCTTACGCAACTTATCCGCTGAACGTGGTGAAGACTGGGCACTAAGCACCATTGTTTCCGGCGACATTGCTTCACTAGCTGTGCAAAAAAAAGCACCTGAGCGTACACCTCTGCTTTCAGGGCTTTCTGGGCAAGAGCTTGACGACTTTATTGACTCTTTAGAACTCCAAGCATTCTCGAAAGGTGATGCCATTTATAGTCAAGGGGATACTGATGACGCGCTTTATATTATTGGTATGGGGGAGATTTATTTAGAGGCTACAAATCGACGGGGCACACAACAAGTCTTCTCCAAACTCCATGAAGGGGACTTTTTTGGTGAGCTTGCTTTTATGAGTAAACAGCCCCATGTTGACTCAGCCATTGCCCAATCAGATGGTCATGTTCTTGTTCTTCGCCGTAAAAACTTTGATAATTGGGTTAAAAAATACCCTTCTATACATGAAGTTGTAGAAGATTTTTATCGGCAGCGGGTTTTAGCTCGTATTTTAGCCATCACACCCATCTTTGAAAACATACCTGCTGAATCTCGCGTACCGCTTGCACAACGGTTTAGCCTTGCATTTTTCAAGCCTGGCGACACCATTATTCGAGAAGGTGATACAGACAGCAACTTCTTTCTTATCCGCTCAGGTCGTGTAAAAGTCTCTACTCAAAATAAAAAAAATCCTAAAAATCCAGTGATATTAGGAACTTTGGGTGAAGGTTCATTTTTTGGCGAGGTATCCATGCTAACCCATAAACCAAGAACAGCAACCATCACTGCTGAAACTCCTGTTGAACTTATGGTCTTAACAGGCGAAAAATTTTTAGATATTGCCAAGGAATATCCAGCGGTCAAAAAAGTTGTAGAAGCCTACCTTAAACAGCGTGTAAAAAACACGATAAAAAAACTCAATACATAATCATGCTCCGTGTTACTCATCTTTATAAATCTTATCCCACACCACAAGGGAAGCTTGAAGTTCTCAACAATGTCCACCTCCATGTTGAGGATGGAAGCTTTGTCGCCATTATTGGAGAGTCAGGGTCGGGGAAAAGTACACTGCTTCAAATACTTGGCACACTGGATCACGCAGATCAAGGTGAAATCATTCTCAATGATATCCTCATTCATAAGTTGTCTGAACATAAACTGGCACAACTCCGAAATCAGCATATTGGCTTTATTTATCAATCTCACCATTTGATTCCTGAATTATCAGCGCTCGAAAACACAATGCTTCCTCTTCTTATTTCTGGTTCCAAGCAACACCATGCAAAAGAAAAAGCTCTATACCTCCTTGCGCAACTTGGTATGAAAAAACGCGCCCAGCATATTCCAGCCCATTTATCAGGTGGTGAAGCACAGCGTGTTGCTGTTGCTAGAGCCTTGATTACTCAACCTTCTTTAATCCTAGCTGATGAACCCACAGGCAACCTTGATGAATCAACTGCTTCCTTGGTATTTCATCAAATGTATCAACTATGTAAATCCAACCATATTTCTGTCATTATGGTCACGCATAGCCAAGCATTTGCGGATGCTTGTGATAAGGTTTATCGTCTATCGCAACATAAGCTTTCACAGGAAAAATGCAAAAACACTTGACATAATAAACACTTCTATTACCTTCGCTAATATTATTTCTAGCTTGGTAAAAGCTAAATATTTTAGATTGACTTCTTCGAGGATACTATGACCAAAGCTGAAATAGCATCGATTATATGTGATCGTGTTGGACTTTCCAAAAAAGAATCCACAGAAATTGTGGAAACTCTTTTTGAAGAAATCAAAGCAGTGCTTTCTCGTGGTGAAGATGTCAAAATATCAGGTTTTGGTCATTTTAGTGTTCGCTCGAAAAAAGCAAGGAGAGGGCGCAACCCCCAAACAGGAGAAAGCATCACGATTGAATCAAGAAAAGTTGTTACTTTTAAAGCAAGCCAACTTGTGAAAGAACAATTGCAAAAAGCTGGAGAATGCTCGTAATTTATGGGAGCACAACATCACACACAACTCAACATCCTAAAGCATGCAGGCATAGAAGTCCCCCAGCTTCCTGATAAACTCTTCTTCTCTATTCGTGAAGTTAGTGACATTTGCCAAATTGAACCCCATGTACTACGGTATTGGGAAACTGAGTTTAAGCAATTAAAGCCCGTTAAAAAAAGTGGCAACAGGCGATTTTATCGTCACCGTGATATTTATATCGCACTACAAATCAAACATTTATTGTATGACTTGAACTTCACCATACGGGGGGCGAAAAAGCGTATCGCTTCAGGAGATATGGCGGAAATTGTTGATGTAAACCATAATAATATAACCATAAGCTTACACACCATTCGTGCAGAGCTTGAAAGCATTAAACAACTTTTAACTGAATAAAAACGGGGCGTAGCGCAGCTTGGTAGCGCACCACACTGGGGGTGTGGTGGTCGCAGGTTCAAATCCTGCCGTCCCGACCATTTTTAATACAACTTCAATGGCATCTCAATGGTAACAAGAAGACCACCCTCTGGGTGGTTTTTTAAAGCCAGCTTGCCACCATCTCTATCCAAAATCTCTTTGACAATAGCTAAGCCTAAGCCATGCCCCTCATGTTCTGTTCTGCCACGAACATGATCAACACGATAAAATCGATCGGTAACGCGTTTTAGATGCTTATCTGCAATACCAGGACCTTCATCTTTAATTTGAATACGCGCAACATTTTTCGCTTCGGTAATTGAACATTGAATACAAGAACCTTCTGGAGAAAAGCGTAGCGCATTACTCAATACATTCATCAATACCCTATGGCAGTCTACTTCTGCCATGGCAACATCCAAGCGGTTTTTCCCATGCTCAAGATAAAAAGAAAGCTGCTTTTGCTGCATATGATAATCCAGCGTTTCATAGACATGCTGTGTGGTTGAAACAATATCACAAAAACCTTCGTGACTCTCAGCCACATATTCAACCTGGTTCAGTGTCAACATGTGGTTCAGCAATTCATTGATATGTTTTGCCTCTTGAACGATAACACCAACAGCCTCAGCCCTTAATGATTGATCATCAGCAAAGGCTTCCATACTTCGCGCATAACCCAACAATGAGGTTAGTGGTGTTTTAAGGTCATGCATGAGATTATCAAGCATATGTTTTTGCTTTTGTTGTAGGTTCGTATATGCCGTTACATCCATACATAACAACAAAGCCTCTTGTTCCGAAAGTGCCGCAAGCTTAGGTATCAAAACCCGACCCTTGATTTTCATTTCAGGTAACTCTTGATGGTGAGGAAGGTTTTGTACTGCTTCTTGGTATGCCTTAATCCAATCGCTATCTCGATAAAATATCAGCATAGACTGGGGTAACTCAGGCAACCTTTCAAACTCAAACAACTGCTCTGCAAGCACATTACCACCCAACACACGACCGTTGCTATCAACACGAAGCACAACTTCAGAAATACTGGACAACAAGACATCCAAGCGTCGCCCTCGTTTAGCTAGAACCTTTTGTAACACTTCATAATTGCGATTTAGCACATGAAATTCTTGTTGTAAGGTATTATATTTCTTAGCGTAATACATACTTCGATGCAACAACCAAATCAACAGAAGTAAGCCAACAACAAATATTGCAGTAAAAGTATTCATATGTCTTCTTGAAAGCGGTATCCCACACCGCGAATGGTTTTAATGCTATCGCCCTGCCCCACTCGCGATAATTCTTTGCGCAGCCGTTTCACTGTTGCGTCAACTGTGCGCTCTTCCACAAAAGCATCTATCCCCCATACCAAATCCAGTAGCTGTTCACGCGAAAAAACACGCCCCGGCTTTTGCATCATGGTTTGTAGCAGCTTAAACTCTAAAGGACGCAAGCTTAACAACTGCCCTGACACTTTAACTTCCATACTTTCTTCATCCATTTGAATGGCTTGACTGCCAAATGTTTCCGTAACCACACTGGTAGAGCGGCGTAATAACGCGGCAACACGGGCAACCAGTTCATCAGGCTCAAAAGGTTTGCCCAAATAATCATCTGCGCCTTCATTGAGCCCACGAATACGCTCACCTGTCATGGAAAGGGCTGTTACCATCAACACAGGAAGCACTAAAGTTTTTTCTTCAGACCTAAGCCAACGCAATAAATCCAACCCGCGTTTGCCAGGTATCATTCTATCCAATATCAACAAGTTGTAAGTATTATTTTTTAATAACAACTGCGCATCCAAACCATCACCACAAAGGGTGGTTTGATAGCCTGCATTTTGCAGGTGAATGTCAATCAGCCGAGCGATAGGCGCATCATCCTCAACAATAAGGATGTGTGCCTTCGATACTCCACCAACTGTTGTCATTACATCTTACCCCCAAATGCAAAGTTATGTATATGTGCATACTCTACTTCTAGCTCCAATGCTTTTTTACTCAATAAACGAAACATAAAACGCATCAGTTCGTGCCCTAGCTTGGGCTCTTCCACAGCAATCAAGTCAAAATACGCCCTGTCCA
>JALSGX010000216.1 GCA_026982535.1 Ghiorsea sp.
CAAATTCATAATAGATATTGATAGCTAACCCATCGACTTTAGGCTCAGCAATATAAACCAGCTCTGCATCATCCCCTAAAACAGCTTTGTGCCTACGCACAAAACCACTGATTTCTTCATCGGAAAAAGCATTGGCAAGCGACAACATAGGCAAGCCATGTTTGCGTGGCTGGAATGCAGCATCAGGCTTAAAACCCACAGTTTTCGTAGGTGAATCGTTAGGAACAGGTTCACCAAGCTTGGCTTCTAAATCTGCCAACTCTCGCAGCAGCTTATCATATTCCGCATCAGATATCTGTGGCTCATTCAAAACATAATAACGATAATTATGACCCTTCAGCAGCCCTCGAAGCACATGAATGCGCTGTCGAATGTCCATTATTTACAGTTTGGAAGGCTGAGAGCTCACAGACTCATCCAAAAGCTTATCAATATAATGGCTAAACTCCGCTTTCATCCAGTCTGCCTCACCTTTAATGTGTTGGCGAACAATACCTTTGCGGTCAATAATATAGGACTCAGGAAATCGAAACACACCATACGATGCTGAAAAAGTAGAGTTAACATCATGCAAGACGGTAAAGTTCATACCATATTCTTGAACAAA
Source organism: Ghiorsea sp. (assembly GCA_026982535.1). Taxonomy (GTDB): domain Bacteria; phylum Pseudomonadota; class Zetaproteobacteria; order Mariprofundales; family Mariprofundaceae; genus Ghiorsea. The sequence continues at coordinate 608 of JALSGX010000216.1, forward strand.
CTTGACCACATCATCACGCTGCTTGTCCACCGAAACAGCAACAATCTCAAAACCTCTATCCTTAAACTTGTCATACACCTTCACCATAGACGGTACTTCCTTACGGCATGGTGGACACCATGTTGCCCAGAAATTTAATAGCACAACTTTACCTTCAGGTAATCCCTGAATATCACCTTGTAGAGTTGGCAAGCTGATAGGCTTTGCCATATCACCTACGCGTACGGGATGAACTGGCTCTGGCATCAGAACAAGCAATATTGCCACCAGCCCCAACAACAAACCAACTGCTATCATCACTCGTTTATTCATGGCTATCCTCTTGCGCAGCCCTTAAAGCCAGCGCCAATTTTGGGTATTCAACAAAATGACGCACATATTCTTGCCCATTAATCAGTAATACGGGCACATCATGACCATACTTCTCAAGCAAACTGCTATCTTTATCAACATCAACCACTTCAAGTTGACATAAGCCATTGCGCTGCGCCAAATCTGCTGCGATATACGCATCATCACACAATGAACACTGCTGGCGTGTTATCACTTGCAACAGCGGCAACATCATTTCCTTTTTGCTGCTACAACAATCACGAATACTTGATCACCATGCCTGTCCAAAAGTACACGCAACGCATGGTCTTCGCTCAATCTTGATGCGTATTTTTCAAAAGTACGGATGTTTTTAATCTCATGCCCATCAATACGCACAATCACATCACCTCGCTTAATGCCAGCTTTCGCTGCTGGTGAATTTAAGCGTACTTGCTTTACCAATACGCCAGTGGTGGTGCGTGTTCTCAAGCGCTCTATAGCTTCAGGGGTCAATGGCTCAACAATAATACCATGACTGGCTACTGCTTTTTTCTTGTTGCGCATCTTCGCCTGTGTGTCATCAGGCATTTCCTCTACAATCACAGGAATTGTTTTACGCTTGCCATCACGAATAATCGTAAGTACCACTTTATCGCCAGGCTGGTGGCGTGCGATTTTAATTGGCAAATCGTGCGCTTTACGAATAATCTCACCATCCACTGCCACAATCACATCACCTGCTTCTACACCCGCCTTATCTGCCGCAGAACCAGCTTCAACTTGGGGCACAAGAGCACCTTGCCGGCTTTTTAGCCCCAGTGCCTGCATGGTTGCCTTATCCACATCTTGAATGCGCACACCCAATCTTGCGCGTTTGACATGCCCATCTTCACGCAGTGCCTTGAATACTGTTTTTGCCAAATTGATAGGAATCGCAAAGCCAATACCATTATTACCACCGCTTTGTGAATAAATCGCTGTATTAATGCCAACAACTTCACCATGAATATTAAACAATGGTCCACCTGAATTACCTGGATTAATGGCAGCATCGGTTTGAATAAAATCGTCATACGGTCCAGAGCCAATTACACGACCCTTGGCAGATACAATACCCGCAGTTACCGTTTGCTCCAAGCCAAAAGGATTGCCAATGGCAACCACCCAGTCTCCCACACGAAGCTTGTCGGAGTTACCAAGCTTTACAGGCTTTAAGCCTTTGCTATCAATTTTAAGTAGTGCCAAATCAAGCTTGGGGTCTGTACCAATCAGTTCAGCTTCCAACTCTTTACCATCGCTCAATGTAACGACAATCTCATCCGCATCTTTAACCACATGATTATTGGTCACAATATAGCCTTGTTTGGACAAAATAAAGCCCGTACCCAAGGCATGTCGTTCTTGTTGCGGTATTTGATCTAAAAAGCCCCGAAAAAAATCATCAAAAGGGGAGCCTGGCATATGAAAAGGATATGGAAGTTGCCTAGCTTTTGCATATTGCGTAGTACTGATATTCACCACTGAGGCTTTTTGCTCTGCTGCCAAATCAGCAAAACTACCAGGCATAGCCTGTACTACAAAAGGTATAAGAACTATCGCTGCTACAATCCAGCTATATTTTAATATGCTATTCAAACCTGCCTCCTCTTTGAGGTTTTTCTGAACTTATATTGCCAAACACTGAGCGCTATACATGAATATTGAATGAATACGCACTCACCATTATTTATTCAAGCCTTTCAATTTCAACCATTTCGGGCATTTGTATCATATTTGGGCGTTGCATCAACCACATCCATATTGCCCCCGCTGCCAGCAAACCACCCAAAGCAGAAAACAAATCTCCTGATAAACCAAACTTTTCTGCAAATTGAAAGCTGATAGCGCCCACAACCAAAAATGCCAACACGGGGTAACCATAAAAGGTCATGCTTGCCGTTAAAATCAATTGATCAGGCACTTCTACGGTGACCCTGTCACCTGGCTTGGCTTGCAGCGTATTGGGCAAGCGAATATCATAATCTTGCGTATTCTTCTTTTTTATATTCCATGAGCCAAGCGTGCCGCAAGCTGATTTACCCCCGCATGAACCACAAGATGACTCACGAGATGCGCGAATGACCACATGATCCTTCTCTACTGCAATGACGATACCTGTTTTTTTCAACCTAAAACATCCCCTACTTGTATGGAAGAGCCGCGCAAAAAATCTGCTACATTCATAGCTTTTTTACCTTCAGGCTGAACCTCAGTCATCCGATAAACCTGCCCATTGCCACAACATACATCCAAACCTTGTTTCACAGCAAGCACTGTACCAGGAGTCTTGGTACAACAAGAGCTTTTCAAGGCTTGACCAACAATCACCTTAAGTATTTTTCCTTGATATAAGGTGCGTGCACCAGGCTTGGGGGCAAAGCAGCGCACCAGCCTTTCAATCACACCTGCATCCAAAGTCCAGTTAACCACTCGCTCTTCATTGGTAATTTTTTTGGCATAGGTCACGCCTGATTCATCTTGTGCCTTGGGCTTAAGCTTGCCCGATACAATCTGGGGTAAGCTCTCCATTAGAGCTTCAGCACCCAACTTTTCTAAATCAGTCCACAACGATTGCCCTGTGCTTGTAGATGTGATCGGTATGCGTTTTTCAAAGTAAATACCACCCGTATCCAAGCCTTCTTCCATCCGCATAATACAAACACCAGTCTCGTTATCACCCGCCAACAGAGCGCGTTCAATAGGTGCAGCACCTCGCCAGCGTGGGAGTAATGAAGCATGTACATTGATGGGCGCAACCTTAGGTGCTTCAAGCCAAGACACTGGCAAAATCATACCAAATGCCACCACCACCAACACATCACAGTCTTTTGCTTTAAGCCATGATAATGCTTCATCATTATCTCGTAGCTTTTCAGGCGTAATCACATCAACACCTGCGGCCAATGCGGCCTTTTTCACAGGTGAAGGGGTCAATTTCATGCCACGCCCTGATTTGCGGTCGGGCTGAGAAACCACACCTACCACTTCCACATCATCAAAAGCCAGCAAAGCACGCAAACAACCCACGGAAAATGCAGGTGTACCCGCAAACACGACTTTCATCACGATAAATACTTCTTCTTCAATTTCTTGATAATCATATTGCGTTTAAGGCGGCTGAAATAGTCGATAAACACTTTACCATCCAAATGGTCAAACTCATGCTGCAATGCCACAGCTTGAAAGCCTGTGAAATCTTCCTCATGTTGCTTGCCTTCCAAGTCATACCAACGCAAGCGCACCGCACTGGGTCGCTCCACATCACCATAGATTTCAGGCAAGGATAAACAACCTTCCTCAGTCACTTCTGTTTCATCACTTTTCCAAAGAAACTCAGGATTTATCCACACTTGATGATTTTTAATCCCATCTTCACTGCGCCAATCCACATCAGTCACCGCAACCCGTAACGACACCCCAATTTGCGGAGCTGCAAGCCCCACACCCGGTGCATCATACATGGTATCGAGCAAGTCCTGCACGAGATCTTTCAGCCCATCATCAAAAACTTTCACAGGCTTTGCCACCTGCTTCAAGCAATCTTCAGGATAAATCAAAATGCGTTTAACTGCCATTTATACCTCGCTCTTCCACGGTGTTAGTAAGGTTAAGGCTTGGTTCAAGCCACCATAACTTAAAGCATAAGGTGCAAGCTGGCGCACTTTGGGTTTGGCATGAAAGGCAATGCCCAGCCCTGCCGTTTCCAGCATGGGTAAATCATTGGCTCCATCACCCAAAGCCACAGACGCAGCCAAATCAATGCCCCAATCTTTGCTTTTTTGTATCAATAATTCTTTTTTCACTTGAGCATCCACAATATCGCCCAAAACACGACCTGTCAGCTTACCATTTACAATCTCTAAAGTGTTGGCAGCTACAAAATCAAGGTTTAACCGTGCCTGCAACAAATCTGTAAAATAAGTAAATCCACCTGATACCAAGCCTACTTTCCAACCTGCTTGATGCACGGTTTTAATCAGATCTTCTGCACCAGTGGTCAGTCGAATACGGTCGTCATACACTTGCTTAAGCACATCTTCATCCAAACCCGCGAGAAGCTTTACTCGCGCAACCAAGGATTCAGCGAAGTCCAACTTACCTTCCATAGCTTGTTGAGTGATTGCTGCAATATCTTTTTTGATACCCAAAAAATCGGCAGTTTCATCAATACACTCACACTGAATCAGCGTGCTATCCATATCCATAAAAAGAATGCCCCGAGCATCCAAGTTCGGCATAGGGTTAGCATCTACAAATGCAATATCCACACCTGTTTGATCAGATAAGCCGCGAAATTGTTTACTTAAAAACTTGGCTGACACACCTTGGCCTTCAATACCACATATCCAGCCATCTAATACCTTATCTGCCGATATCACTTCAAGCTTTGCGTGACGCAATGCTTCAGCAATCAAGGTATAAGCTTGTTCATGACCATTGGCAGATACATAAAGCTGCAAATTGGCAACACGCTCACCAGCACTTTGGGATACCCACGCATTCAACATAAGCCGTAGCTTATAAAAATATACAAAAATTCATACTTTTTTTACTGAAAGTCAGCTAAAAACTGACCATATCCTTCTTCTTCAAGCTTAGACACAGGAATAAAGCGCAATGCTGCCGAATTGATACAATAGCGTAAGCCTGTGGTTTCTTTTGGTCCATCATGAAATACATGACCAAGGTGCGAATCAGCTCGTCTACTGCGCACCTCGGTGCGTGTACTGAATAAGCGGCGATCAACTTTTTCAATGATATTTTCTTTGACCAATGGACGATCAAAACTTGGCCAACCTGTACCCGAATCATACTTGTGTTGTGAGCTAAACAATGGCTCACCTGATACAATATCCACATAAATGCCAGCTTCTTTGTTATCCCAATAGGCGTTGTTAAAGGGTGGCTCTGTGCCCTCTTCTTGGGTCACTTTGTATTGCATGGGTGTAAGCTTCTCTTTTAAGCTGCTCATTTTCTTGTGTTCTCCTCTATCTTTGCCCCACACACTGTCTAAATACTGGTCGCGTCCTGAACCTTTGCGATAATACCAGTATCGTATAGGGTTTTTCTTATAGTAATCTTGATGATAATCCTCAGCGGCATAAAATGTTTGTGCTGGTTTGATGGGGGTGACAATGGGTTTACCAAATAAACCGCTTGCATCCATCTTGGCTTTGGAAGCTTCTGCAAGTTTGCGTTGCTTATCATTCAAATAAAAAATACCCGTGCTATAGGCATAGCCCCTATCCACAAACTGACCACCTGCATCCGTGGGGTTGATTTGGCGCCAAAAAACATCAAGCAACTTATCATAACTGACTTGCGCTGGATGATAAGTGATTTCAACTGCTTCCAAGTGCCCACCTTGCACATAATTTTCATAGGTCGGGTGCTTGGTTTTGCCCGTGGTATAGCCTGAAACCACAGCAACCACACCATCAAGCTGCTCAAAAGGTTTTTCCATACACCAAAAGCAACCACCTGCAAAAATGGCTTTTTCCAACTCCATCATATTGTCAGGTTGCAAGCTTCCCATTGCTGATGCATTAACCATTAGGTCTTTGGCATTGCTCAGCATGGGTAACGCAAGTAGTAACACTGCGCCCGTGAGTAGTACAGTGTTCAATAATATATTTTTATTCATAAACCTTCACCTTTTGTTTTAAGATGAAACTATCATAAATCATAAATATCACAGTTTTATCACTGTGAAAGTATAAAGATATTGTTACTTAATATGCGGGTCTTCCATTGGGCGAAACTTGCTCATCCCCTTCGGCAACACCTACTGCATCTATCGCATTTTTCTCATACGGTTTGGGGTTGTGTGGCTTGTCCACTTTAACAGCCTGCACACCACCATCACAAGACGCAAGCAAAAACAAAACAGGAAGAAGATATTTCATCATGGCCAATAAGTCACTTTAGCCGTGCAGGTTTCAGAAATTTCAATACGCGACACTTTCAGTCTATCATTATCCAAACGACCTGCCATTTCTTTGTATAATTCAGCCGCAACATTCTCACTCGTGGGGTTGATGGCATCAAACGGTGAAACATCATTTAAATTGTAGTGATCCCACGGCTCTAATGCGGCTTTAAGCTCTGTCTTCATGACTTTGTAATCAATACCCATACCAAGCGCATCAAGCTCACGACATTCCACATACAAGCGAACATGCCAGTTGTGACCATGTAATCTTGCGCAATCACCCGCATAGCCACGCAACTGATGTGCTGCGGAGAAATGCGTTTCAATCATAAGTTCATAGCGAGGCATAGAGTTATCCTCGAACCTTGGGCAACAGCATGGCTGCTGCCACATTACGCCCTTCTGAAACTAAAATATTGAAAGTGCGTGCTGCTGAAAATGAGTCCATACATTCAAAACCCACATGCAAATCTGCCAAATAATCCATCACCTCATATGATGGAAAAGCCGTTCGCCTACCTGTACCAATAACAAGAACTTCAGGGGTATTTTCTTCAAGCCGCTGCAAATCAGCAATGGTTACTGTTGAAATACTCCCATCAATCCATGGCGTGGTTATCTTTCCATGATGAAACATCAGGCTTGATTCAACTTTATCCTGCCCCAATTGGAAATAATCATCACCATAGGCATGGAAAATACGCTGCCCACTTTCCAGTGCAGGTGTAATATCATTCTGCATCACTGTGCCTAGCATGGTTTAAGGGCGCGCTTCCAGTTCTTTAAGCTCTTCTTCACTCATTTCAAACTTACCTTCGAGCGAAAGCATGATGGGTGTGGCAATAAAAATGGATGAATATGTGCCCACAGCAATACCCACCAACAAAGCAAAGGCAAAGTTGTGAATCACTTCTCCACCCAAGAAGTATAAGGAAAAAACCACCAATAGCGTGGTTACCGATGTCATTAAGGTTCGTGCTAATGTTTGATTGATGGATTGATTACAAACCGTCACTTCATCCAAAGGATTCTTTTTCTTTTTATTGGCTTCAAAGTTTTCACGAATACGGTCAAACACCACAATGGTATCATTCAGCGAGTAACCTAAAACTGTAAGCAACGCTGCCACCACAGATAATGAGAACTCCAAGCCAAGCAAAGAAAATACACCCACCACAATAATAATATCATGTAAAATGGCAGCATCTGCGCCCAAAGCAAAGCGCAACTTAAACCTCACCATCACATAAATTAAGATACCAATTAAAGTGTAAAACACAGCCATCATACCTGCTGTTTTGAGCTCCTCACCCACTTGTGGACCCACAAACTCAACCCTTCGCATTTCAACCTGATCTGCACCAAAAGCATTGGTTAAAGCATCCAGAATCGCTGTGCTAATCACTGATGACTCGATATCTTCTCGGTTTTGCACACGAATCAAAATCTCTTTGGGTGAACCAAACTCTTGAATCACAGCTTTTTCATAGCCTTCAGGCGCAATGGCACGACGAATATCCGCAATGGAAACCTGCTGATGGAAGCGCACCTCAACCAATGTGCCTCCGGTAAAATCAATGCCTAAGTTTAGACCCTTAAAGCCAATCAGTGCCAGAGAGGCTACCAGCATCACCGCTGAAATAGCAAGCGCGATTTTACGCTTTTCTAAAAAGTTGATATTAATATCAGAGCGAATCAATTGCATTATAAGCTCCTCAGATGCTTAATGATTTTAATTTTTTCTTCTTGCGGTAAGCCAAATAAGTCATAGCACGGGTTACCACAATGGCAGTGAACATGGAAGCCAAAATACCCACACTCAATGTAACCGCGAAACCTTTAATCGGACCTGAACCAAATTGAAACAATACAATGGCAGCAATCAGGGTTGTAACATTGGCATCCATAATCGTTGAAAAAGCTTTATTGTAGCCACCATCAATGGCAGCCAGTGGTGTCTTGCCATTATTTAACTCTTCTCGAATCCGCTCAAATATCAGCACATTGGCATCCACAGCCATACCAATAGTCAACACAATACCAGCAATACCAGGAAGTGTTAATGTTGCGCCAATCATACTCATGGCTGCAGCTATCAATATGATATTGAATGCCAAGGCAATATTGGCAAACAAGCCAAACATTCGGTAGTAAACAAGCATAAAAACAAGAACAGCAATAAAGCCATAAATAATAGAGTTTAACCCTTGATCAATCGAATCCTGACCCAAGCTTGGACCAATCGAACGCTCTTCCACCACTTTAATCGGTGCGGGCAATGCGCCAGCACGCAACACAATAGCCAAAGCTTGCGCCTCTTGTGTTGTAAACGCGCCAGTAATTTGCGCTGTTCCACCAGAAATTCGCTCTTGAATCACAGGGGCAGACTGCACCACACCTTCAAGCAAAATGGCAAATCGTTTTTTTACATTTTCTTTGGTTAAACGATCAAATTTGCGCGCGCCTTGATTGTTAAACTTCAATGATACCGCGGGCTGATTGCTTTGTGGATCAATGGTAATGCGTGCCATGGCCACATCTTTACCTGATAACTCGGTACGCTTCTTCAACAAAATAGGGCGACCATCCTCAAAGTAGGCTATCATGTCACCAGGCGGAATACGCCCCGCAAGAGCCGCTTCTAAATCACCCTTTTCATCCACAAGCTTAAACTCCAACTGTGCTGTTTGCCCTATAATAGACTTGGCACGCGCAGAGTCTTCGTAGCCAGGAATTTGTACCAACACCCGCCTATCACCTTGACGCATAATCACAGGCTCAGTTGTGCCTAAAGCGTCCACACGACGGCGAATAACCTCAATGGTTTGCTCAATAGCATATGATCTGATTTCTTTAGCTTCACGCTCAGAAATGGTAAAAACAAGCTGACCCTCTTCTGGTTGATTCATTTCATAACCAAACAAGGTCTTTTTTAACAGGCGCGCAGCCTTATCTGCGTCTTCTGGATTTTTCAAAACCACGCTAACTTGTGTATCATTGCTATCTAACTTGCGATAGCGAATTTTTGCTTCGCGGAGCGTTCTGCGAATCACATTGATATTATCAGAGACTTGTTGCGCAACCACCTTTTCAATATCAACATCAACGACAAGGTGTATGCCACCTTTTAAGTCCAAGCCTAAATTCAGTGGTTTACTGAATGATGCTGGCCACCAACTGGGTACCGTTATCACATTGGGTGCCGCGCCCATCACGGCAGCAACGAACACTGTTACAATGAGCCAAAACTTCCAAGGTGCATACTTTTGCATGATTGTGTCCTTATCTTGTTAATACTGAACTTACTTGTCTTTATGCGCTTTCTTTTCCTGTGGAGCAGGGCTTTCCTGTAAACCAGCAATGGTATCTTGCTTAACTTTTATCGCCACACCATCAGCAATTTCAACGGTTGCAACATTATCCTTCACATGGGTAATACGACCATAAACACCACCACCTGTAATCACCTTGTCTCCTTTTTTTAGAGCCTTAATCATTTCAGCATGTTCTTTCATGCGCTTTTGTTGTGGGCGAATCAACAGTACCCAAAAAATGACCATAATGAGAATCAAGGGAATCAATGAGGCAAAACCACCAGGGTCTCCTCCCTCAGCCCATACAATATTAGCGGGCAATAACGCCAGTGATAACATCAAAGTTATGTTAGTGATGATATGTTTTATTGAAGTTTTCATTTATTCTATCCTCATATGCCTATTTTTTATTACAAACTGTTGCGATAAGTTGCCAGAAACCCATCACGAAATTCTGACCAGCACCCCTCTTCCAAAGCACCTCTAGCCCTTTGCATCAAATCACAATAATAATGAAGGTTGTGCAAAGTGTTCAAGCGTGAACTTAAAAGCTCTTTTGCCATAAAGAGGTGGCGAAGATACGCTCTAGAAAAGTTTTTGCATGTATAACATGTGCAACCGTCCATAATTGGCGCATCATCGGTTTGATGTTTGAGATTTTTGATGTTGATTTTTCCTTGATCTGTAAACAATGTGCCATTGCGTGCATTGCGGCTGGGCATCACACAATCAAACATATCCATGCCCCTGTCAATGCCTTCAATTAGGTCATCGGGCGTGCCTACCCCCATCACATAATGCGGTTTATCTTCGGGTAGAAGTGGCGCAAGCACATCCAACATTGCCATCATTTCTTCTTTGGGCTCGCCCACCGACAAGCCACCAATGGCAATGCCTTCAAAATCAATCTCGGCAATGGCATGTAAACTTTCACGGCGCAAATCGGGATACATCCCTCCTTGCACAATACCAAATAAAGCTTGGGTATCGTTCACAGGCAGGTGGTCGCGGCAATCTTTTGCCCAGCGCATCGACATTTCCATGGATGCACGCGCTTCATCATAGGTGGCTGGATATGGTGTACACTCATCAAATGCCATCACAATATCACTGCCCAATTTGCGTTGGATTTCCATGCTTTCTTTAGGACCCAAAAACCATTTCGAGCCATCGATATGCGATTGAAAGCGTACACCTTCAGGTTCAATCTTGCGCAAGTCACCCAGCGACCACACTTGAAAGCCACCAGAGTCCGTCAAAATCGGTCTATCCCAAGCCATAAACTGATGCAATCCACCCATCTTTTCCACAATATCAGCACCTGGGCGTAACATCAGGTGGTAGGTGTTGCCAAGAATAATCTCTGCACCAATATCATCGGTTAAATCGGCTGGTGTTAAGCTTTTGACCGTGGCTTGCGTGCCTACTGGCATAAACACAGGTGTCTGCACTTTACCATGTGACAAGGTGATTTCACCACGGCGGGCAAAGCCCTGCTCATCTTTGGCGATGATTTTGAAAGAAAGTGCAGACACCTAAAATATCAACTATGAAACAAGCAATGCATTGATTTTACGCACGAATCCTGCGGGGTCTTCAGGCAATGCGCCCTCAGCGAGTACGGCTTGGTCAAATAAAATGTCTGAATAGTCTGCGATTTTGTCTTTGGAGCGCATTTTCGCCAGGCGTTTGACCAAGTCATGCTCAGGGTTAATTTCCAAAATCGGTTTCACCACTGGCACATCTTGCCCTGCTTGTTTCAAAATGCGTTCCATATTGCCTGAAATATCAAACTCATCCGAAACCAAACATGCAGGTGAAGAAGTTAAGCGATCGGTCGTGCGTACATCTTTCACTTTATCTCCCAAAGCCTCTTTCAGCTTCTTAATCGCAGGCTCTGCGGACTTCACAGCCTCTTCATGCGCTTTCTTTTCTTCCTCGGCATCTTCACCAATGCCTGATAAGTCCAGCTCGCCTTTGGCAATGGATTTAAGCTCTTTGCCATCGAACTTGTCCAAATGCCCTACCAACCACTCATCAATGCGGTCGTGCATCAACAACACTTCAATACCTTTTTTGCGGAATATCTCTAAATGTGGGCTATTTTTCGCCGCAGCAAGGTTATCCGCTGTGATATAATAGATGGTGTCCTGCCCTTCTTTCATGCGCGCAATGTATTGATTCAAAGTAACCGCTTGCTCATCTGATTCGGTGCTAGAGAAACGCAACAATGCTGCAATAGCTTCCTTGTTTTTCGCATCTTCAATCACACCTTCTTTCAAGCAGTTGCCAAACTCAGCATAAAACTCAGCATATTTATCTTCTTCTTTATTTGCCAAATCCTTAAGCCATGAAAGCACGCGTTTGGTTGCGCCTTTTTTCATCGCAGTCATGGCTGGGCTATGTTGTAAAATTTCCCGCGATACATTCAGTGGCAAGTCAGATGAATCCATCACTCCTCGCACAAAACGCAAGTATCGTGGCAACAAATCTTCCGTTGCTTCCATAATAAACACGCGTTTAACATAGAGTTTAACCCCATGCTTGGCATCCGAGTGCCATAAATCAAAGGGCGCTCGTTTGGGAATGTAAAACAACAAAGTATATTCATATTGCCCTTCAAGGCGCTGGTGCATATATGCCAGAGGGTCTTCAAAATCATGAGCTACATGTTTATAGAAGTTATGATAATCTTCTTCTTTGAGTTCAGACTTGGGTTTTGCCCATAATGCTGAAGCTTGATTGACGGTTTCAACTTCAGGATCTTTGCCTTCTTCAGCAGGTTTATACATGCGAATAGGAAATGGAATATGGTCAGCATACTTACTGATGACAGAGCGCAATTTCCAATCATTCAAAAACTCTTCAGCATCATCACGCAAGTGCAGGACAATTTCAGTCCCTCGTTTTTCCTTGGTCACTGTTTCAATGGTAAACTCGCCATCACCTGCCGACTCCCAACGCACACCATGCTCAGGCGTTGTGCCTGCACGGCGGGTGGTTAAGGTTACTTTATCAGCAACAAGGAATGATGAGTAAAAACCTACGCCAAATTGACCAATCAAATGCGCATCTTTTTCTTGGTCACCAGAGAGCTGGCTAAAAAACTCTTTGGTGCCTGAACGCGCAATAGTACCAATGTTTTCAATGACTTCTTCATGGTTCATGCCAATGCCATTGTCTCGAATGGTGATGGTTTTGGCATCTTTATCAAATTCAACAAACACATGTAAATCCGAATCCCCTTCAAACAAGGCATCATCGGTTGTGGCTTCAAAACGCAGCTTATCAGCGGCATCGGACGCATTGGAAATAAGCTCACGCAAAAAGATTTCCTTATTGGAATAAAGGGAATGAATCATCAAATCAAGAAGCTGCTTCACTTCAGTTTGGAAATTCATGGTTTCTTTCGACATGCTTACCTCACTTTTCGTATTGATACTTCTAGATAGTGCTACTTTATCAATAATTCAAGCCCATACACCAAGGCTTTAATGTCTAACCCACCAAACAACCATCCAACCAATCGCTAATGCAGTAATTCCCATAAAACGCACGGATGAAATGGGCATATCTGGTAACTTTTTAAGTATATTGATCATGGCTTGTGGAAAGAGGGCATACAACACGCCCTCCAACACCAAAACCAAACCTATTGCTGCCCACAAATCATCCATGAAATACGACTTTATTTCGATTGCTCAAAAAATTGAAAAAATTCTGAGCTGGGCGACAAAACCACACGACTTTGGTTTGCCATAGCTTTTTTATATGCTTCTAAAGAGCGTGTAAACGCGTAAAATTGCGGATCTTTTTCATAAGTTGCAGCGTAAATCTTGGTTGCTTTCGCATCCGCATTACCCTTAATAATCTCCGACTGCTTATAAGCATCGGCAAGCAAGAACTTGCTTTCCTTATCCGCTGTCGCGCGAATTTCTTTAGCGGCTTCTTCACCCTCCGAGCGATACTGCTTGGCAATCCGTTGCCGTTCTGCCTTCATCCTGCGAAACACAGAATCTGAGTTTTCTTCAGGTAAATCAGCCCGTTTAATGCGTACATCCACAACGCGAACACCCAAACTAGCAACTTCCTTATCTGCCAAAACCCGAATTTCAGACATCAAGGCAGCCCGTGTATTGTTTTCACCACCTGTTACAATTTCATGCAGTGTATGTTTACCCAATACCTCACGCACCTTAGCGCCAACCACATCTTGCATACGCGACTCCACACGATCACGCGTTTTTGCCACCTGATACACTTTAAGTGGATCAACAATTTTCCAGCGGGTAAAACTATCAACTAGGATTTTTTTCTTATCCTTAGTAATCACTTCGTTTGGCAGGTCATCGCTGGCAAGTAGCCGCTTATCAAATACGACCGTATTTTGCCAAGGCAACTTCCAATGTAGACCAGGCTCAGTGATAGGCTCTTTCACGATGTTGCCAAATTGCATCACCAGCACTTGATCCCGTTGATCCACAATAAACGCACTACGACTAACAAAAATAAATACTGCTGCGATAATCAAGCCTGTTAGTAACTGCTTGCCACTCATTATTTCACCTCCACTTTGCCAGCACTATTCAATGGTAGATAGGGCAATACTTGATCCGCAATTTTTGCGTCAACAATAACCTTATCAGCACCAGCCAACACTTCTTCCATCGTTTCAAGATATAGCCGCTTTCGGGTGACTTCAGGTGCTTTTTTATACTCCTGAAGCAAACTATTAAAGCGATCTGCTTCACCAATAGCTCTGTCTTCCACCTCTCTGGCATAAGCCTCTGCTTCTAGGATTTTCTTCTTGGCTTCACCACGCGCATTCGGAATAATCGAGTTGGCATAGGCTTCGGCTTCATTTTTCGCCCGCTCTTTATCTTCCCTAGCACTTGCCACATCTTTAAACTCTTTACTCACCCGCTCTGGTGGCTGCACATCTTTCAGTGTCACCGTAGTAATTCGAATACCTGCATCATAAGTGTCAAGAATTTGTTGGATACCCTCACGGGTTTTCGCTTCAACTTCTGCTTTCTTATCCGTCATCACATCATCAATCAGCGTGCTACCAATCACTTCACGAATCGAGCTTTCAGCAGCATCGCGCACAGTTTGTACGGCTTGTGTTGCATCAATTTGGAACAAATATTTCTCAATATCAGAAATTCTATATTGCACGACAAAGGAAATATCCACGATGTTTTCATCCTTGGTTAGCATCAATGATTCTTGTGGCATTTTCCGCACTCGACCATCCGCAAAAGACCTAAACCCAATGGTTAAACGCTGAACTGCCAAGGTTGGTATTTTCTCAACTGTCTCAATGGGGTATGGCAAGTGCCAATTCAAGCCAGGGCTTTTCGTGTCTGAATGTTGACCAAAGCGGAGAACAACAGCCTCTTCATCGGCTGCCACGATATAAAAACCAGATGCAAGCCAAGCCACAAAAGCAAGACCTATCACCGTCATCAAAAAACCTCTACTGACCTCTGGCGAACCTCCATTAGACCCCCCCTGATTACCACCGCCAAAAAAACCACCAAAACGATCATTTAAGTCCTTCAACATTTTATCCAAATCAGGAGGGGTTTGCTTATTACCACCTCCTGAGCCACTGGGTTTACCCCAAGGGTTGTTATTTTGATCCTGATTCCAAGGCATACGTGTATCTCCTATCAACTCGGTAACGCAATATGGGCGCAGTGTAGCTTGCTTATTTATGATTGCATCAATCGGTTTTATTTACTTATTTTAGGCAATGTCATAATCCAGTGCGCAAGAGACTCTATTTGTTTGTCACTTAATGGACCCCCTTGGCTTTGCGCAAAGCCAGGCATCTGAGGTTTACCCACGCCTTCCCCAATGAGTGTGACCAAAGCCTCCTGAGATGAAAAACCTAACAACTGTGGTGCATAAGCACCCTGACCTGCATCTCCATGACACATAGCACAGCCAACAGCATAAAGCTTCGCTGGTTCAGCAATATCCACAAGTGGCTCAAAATGACAAGACGCACACAACCCATCAAAAATACCCTGAATATCTCCTTGTTTAGGATGTGGATTCTCCACAACATTAAAAGTAAGTATCGCAGATGCTTGGTGCCCCAAAGAGTCGGTTACAAACACTGACTTTTTGATACCTTCTTGTTTGGCTGTGGTATCCACAGAAACCTTGAGTTGTGTAAAGCCACCAGCAGGGATGATATAGCTATCAGGCGTAGCAGCAGTGCAACCACAAGAGACCTGAATATCAACAAGTTCTACTGCTTGTGCACCATTATTACGGATAAGAAACACTACAATGGCAGCTTCTCCTTCTTGAATATCACCCAGCGCATACACTTCTGGCTGAATATGCAAGGCAGGCAATGCTTGTTTAGCGTCATCAGTGGGCTTATCCAGCTTAGGCTCCGTGTTTGCGCTGCAACCTCCTAAAAGCAGGGTTATCCATAAGAGGGTGGTAAACTTAACCATGGTTGTAACTCCTGAGGTATGGGATGTGTTCCAGCTTGCATAGCCATGAGGACAGGAACCTCATAACTTAATAGCTCTTCAATACTGACCAATAATGTTTCATCACCTGTATGGATAGCATCTTGTAGTGGCGACAACCAAGCTGCCAGCTCCAATGTACCTTGGCGGCTTATACGGTATTGAAGGCAGCGAATTCTCTCACTTCTTGAAAGCATATCATGACACATACCAAGCAATCATGCAAAACCAACAGGTATAAAGCAAACGATATGGCAACTCTACATCACTACACCAGCTACTTTTATATGTTACATCAAGACCCGTTCAATACCACCATCTTTAATGCGCTCTACAAACACCTTCTGCCAATCATCACCATGCAGTTGTTTGGCAAGCTCAACCACAATATAATCAGCTTCCACACCTGAGACCTCTTCAAGCCTGGACAACCCTTGCAAACAAGCAGGACAAGAGGTTAAAAGTTTTTGCGGATCATCGCCCATCTCTTTCAGCTTTTTACTGGCTTCAATCATCTTCTCTTCTTTGCGTGCACGGATTTTACCTGATATTTCAGGGTGAGCTGCTGCCAAAGTGCCTGCTTCAGCACAGCATTCTTCGGATTCCACAGACTTTTTATTCAGCAAGGATTCAATCACCACTTCAGAACCATGCCGCTTAAGTGGATTATGGCATGGTTCATGGTACATATATTGCACCCCTTGCACATTATCCACGCTCACATTTTGCATCATCAAGTATTCATGAATATCAATCAATGGCGCATCAGGAAACACTTCTTCCAAATGATATTGGGTTAACTGATCGTAACATGTACCACACGACACAATAACCGCCTCAAACTCAAGATGTGATAACGCAGACTTAAGCTTATGAAATAACACACGGTTATCATATGTCATCCTATCGCCTTGCTCACGGTCACCCGATGCTGTACTTGGATAACCACAGCAAAGATAAGATGGTGGAAGCACAACATGCACGCCCAAATCAAACAGCATGGCCTGTGTTGCCATACCCACTTGTGAAAACAACCGCTCTGAACCACACCCAGGAAAGTAAAATACTGCCCTGCCGTTGGCTTTTTTCGGATCTCTCAGAATCGGAATCATATTTTTGTCTCGTGATTCAATGCCCAAAATCTGACGAGATGTTTTCAGTGGCAAGGTAGGCAATGGACGCTCTACAAAGTTAATTACTTGTGCTTGAATACCATCCAAATTACGCGTTGCCGCAGGTTTATCTTTAATCACACCCATCAGTTTCGCTGCTTTATGCAACCATTGATGCCCCTTATAACTCCAACGAATACCCACTTCACGCACAATTTTGACCAAATCAGGGTTTTGAATCACTAGGAACATCAAGGACAACTTGGAAACAATATTGAACCGCGCTTGTCCTTTGTGTTTAAGAAGCGCACGCATTTTTTCAGTGACCGCACCAAAATCAATATTCACAGGGCATGGTGCTTCACACTTATGGCAAATCGTGCAGTGATTGGCAACATCATGTAATCCTTCAAACTGCTCAAAGGAAATACCTGCGCCAGTTTGTGATTCATAAAGAAAGGCTTCGATGATTGCGCCTGATGCCTGAATCTTATTGCGTGGAGAATATAACATATTGGCGCGCGGGAAATGCGTGTTACACACAGGTTTACACTTACCACAACGCAAACATGGTGAAATTTCTTCAGAAAGCTCTGTTAAATCAGCAGCTTCCATAATCACTGATTCATGCTCCAACAAATTAAAGCTTGGTGTATAGGTTAAGCTCAAATCCAAATTGGGTTGCAATTTTCCACGATTAAACAAATCTGTTGGATCCGCTTCTTGAAGGTAACTAGCTGTTTCTTCAAGCACATCAGGGTTCATGTAAGGCAGCTTGGTAATGCCAATACCATGTTCACCTGAAATCACACCACCAAGCTCCTCTGCCTTTTTCATCACTTTTTCAACCACATGATGTGCCTTGCGCATCATCATATAATCATTGGAATTAACAGGGATATTGGTATGCACATTGCCATCACCCGCATGCATATGGGTGGCAATCACTATGCGACCTGATAAAACGCGTTGATGAATATCTTGGACACGAGAGATGAGCGCTTCATTGCCTCGTAAGCGTTCCAGCAGTGGAACTTCCACCTCTTTGCGGTATGAAATGCGCAAGTCTCCACGCTGAATAAGCGCAAACAATGAGTCAGACTCATCAAAATCCATGTTTTCCACAAAATACTGTGCCGATAACTGCGCTGGTTCATGCAACGACTTCAGAAAATGACGCCACCTTTGTCGTGCTGTGTTTACTACAATTAAACATGCGTCCAACTTTTCACCCAAATACACATCATCTTCAAGCTTGAGTTCTTGGCGAACAAGCTGGTCTTCAGAATCTAACAAGCCTTTGGTTTCCTCAAAATATGCGCTTAAGGCATCCAGCATATCCAGCTTGTTGGCAATAGAGTTTTCAATATTCAGCAACTCAATATAGTCGTTATACTCAGATAACCGAGGCAAGGGAATCACCACATCTTCATTCATTTTGAATGCGCGCGTATGTTTTGCAATGGCGGCCATGCGCCCTCTATCACCCCAAAACCGTCCTCTATCTTCCTTGGAAATCGCAACAAAACCTTCACCATTCCCATCAGATGCAAACTTGCAAATATCTGAACAAGCCTGAGCAACCGCTTTTTCATCATCACCTGAAACATCAATCAACAGCACCACGCGTGGTCGCTCTCTGCGTGTTGATTTGCTCACATAATTAATGGCTTTGACATACTTTTCATCAAAGTGCTCAAAGCCTTCCAAATAAACACCATCCATGGCATCAACATGGTTTTTAATATTCACCAAAGCTTGGGTTGCATCATCAAGCTTTTGCCCGAAAAATTCACAACATACCGTGCGTGTCACATCAAAAGCACAGTGCAGAACAAAAGTTGCCTCAGTAATAAAACCATCCGTACCTTCTTTTTGGATGCCCGGCAAACCACCTAGGGCTTTGCGTGTCACATCTTTACCTAAACCTGGACGACGAAAAATGCGACCAGGCAAACGCAATGTTTCTTCAGACAAAACATGACCTGTATCCGAAGATGTTTTGGTTAACTTAAATTGTACCTCCTCCTCATCATGCAGTTTACCCATATTGTGATTGATACGCTCAACCAGCAACCAGTTACCATCAGGCGTAACCATTTTCCAACTTAACAGGTTATCTACACAAGTCCCCCAAATCACAGCATGTTTACCACCAGCATTGGATGCAACATTTCCACCTATGGTACACGCCCAAAGGCTAGTTGGATCAGTGGCAAACACATACGGCTTGGATGCTGCCATCACCTTTCCTGTTACAGCGCCTGCGCCTGCAGTAATTGTGGCAACCTCACCCTTATCACCAATATGCTGATGCTCCACCTTACCAATGTCATCAAACTTCTCGACATTGATCACCACAGCATCATTGGACAATGGCACAGAACCACCACACAAGCCCGTGCCGCCACCGCGCGGAATCACGACAAGCCCCAAAGATTGGATAGCCTTGATCAAACCAGGAATTTCATCAGCAGTGTCAGGTGTTAACACACAAAAGGGAAGATAAGAGCGCCAATCCGTAGCATCTGTAGCATGGTGACTAAGGGTAAAAGCATCAAAATGAACATTATTTTTATGCGTGTGCTTCGCAAATACACGCTTGGCTTTACGCCTTCGTTTGTTCTCTTGTTCAAACCAGGTATAAAAATCTTCAAGCATACGCTCTGTAGAACAGGCAACTTTAGTTGCTCGAGGGTTATTTTTAGCACTTGCCTTAATGCGCAAAATACGCTTTTGATGTTGGTAGCGCAGCTTTCTCAGGCGTTTGGGGTGTTTCAAATAATCATTTTTCAGAAAAATATTGCGCTCAATGATCCAAACATCACCCAAAATATCAAACAAAAGTCTGGCAGACTGCCCTGTTTTGCGTTGTGCCCGAAGTACATTCAAGTCGTCCCAAATAGCTTCGCCTAAAAAGCGTTTAACAATTTCACGGTCAGAATAAGATGTATAATTATAAGGGATTTCACGGATATGATCACTCACAAAAGCCACTCCATAGCTTGCTTATTGGTTCCAACACAAAACAGGTATAACTTATCAAAAAACTGCGCAAGCGTAGCAGCTTTACATGAAAATAAACTAAATGATTATCAACATGTGTGAATTGCAACTGTCATCATTTGTCACTCATGGTTAGTGTTCGACCATGAACCCATTTCACAGGAGCTTTGAATAATCATGAGCACGCCAAACTCTTTCTCAGCCTTTGACCAAGCCGCATTGGACTACCACAGT
Organism: Ghiorsea sp.; assembly: GCA_026982535.1. Taxonomy (GTDB): domain Bacteria; phylum Pseudomonadota; class Zetaproteobacteria; order Mariprofundales; family Mariprofundaceae; genus Ghiorsea. The sequence goes on from JALSGX010000216.1 coordinate 21,054, forward strand.
CAACCCGTGCCTGGAAAAGTCAGCGTAAAACCCAGCAAACCCTGTATAACCCAGCGAGATTTAGCACTTGCCTATTCACCTGGCGTTGCCATTCCTTGCCTAGAAATTGAAAAAGATGCCGCCAACGCTGATAAATACACATCTCGTGCCAACTTGGTTGGTGTCATTAGCAATGGTACAGCCGTACTTGGTCTGGGTAATATCGGGGCACTTGCCAGCAAACCTGTAATGGAGGGTAAAGGCATTCTCTTTAAGCGGTTTGCTGATATTGATGTGTTTGACATTGAGGTCAATGAATGCGACCCTATGACATTTGTCGAAACCGTCGCCCGCTTGGAGCCAACCTTTGGTGGCATCAATTTGGAAGACATCAAGGCTCCCGAGTGCTTTATCATTGAAGAAGAGCTGAAAAAGCGGGTCAATATACCTGTGTTGCATGATGATCAACATGGTACTGCCGTGATTACAGCCGCCGCATTAATCAATGCACTCTTGCTACAAGATAAAAAAATTGAAGATGTTAAAATCGTATGCCTTGGCGCGGGTGCTGCTGGCTTTGCTTGTATGAAGCTGATTGAAGAGCTTGGCGCGCAGAAAAAGAACATGTACTTTCTCGATCGTAAAGGTGTTATTCATAACAATCGTGGGGACAACCTACCTTTCCATAAAGCTTATTTTGCCAATGGCACACAAGACACCAGCCTTGAAGAAGTTATGAAAGGTGCAGATGTCTTTCTCGGCTTGTCACAAGGCAACATGGTCAGCCCTGAAATGCTCAAAAGCATGGCAGACAAACCCATTATTTTTGCCATGGCAAACCCAACCCCGGAAATCAACTATGATATTGCCATGGCAACACGCCCCGACTTGATTATGGCAACAGGTCGCTCTGACCATCCCAATCAAGTGAATAATGTCTTAGGTTTTCCATTCCTCTTTCGTGGCGCGCTGGATGTGCGAGCAACCACATTCAATGAAGACATGAAGATTGCCGCAGTCCATGCTTTAGCCAAGTTGGCACGCGAAGAAGTACCTGCTTCTGTTTTGAAAGTGTATGGCGAAAAAGAATTAAGGTTTGGCCCCCAGTATATTCTGCCCAAACCCTTTGATCCTCGCTTGATCGAAGTTGTACCTACAGCGGTAGCAAAAGCTGCCGTAGCGACTGGCGTTGCTAGGCAACCCATTTCAGACTTTAAGGCTTATGCGCAAGACCTTGCGGGTCGTATAGACCAATCACGCACTTTTATGCGCTTGATTGCCGAAAAAGCAAAACAACAACCAGCACGACTTATTTTAACCGAAGGTGACGATCCAACAATCATACAAGCCGCAGCCATTATGGTCAGCGAAGGTCTTGCGAAACCTATGTTGCTGGGTAATATCAACACCATCACATCTCAAGCTGACCGCATGCGTATAAGCTTGAAAGATATTGAAGTGATTGATCCCCACCATGAAAACGCTCGCTTCTCCAGCCTTGCTGATGCCTTGTACTTTGACCGTAAGCGGCAGGGCGTGTTGCGCCATGAGGCTGTTAAGATTCTCAGGCATAACCGTAATATATTTGGCTCACTCTTGGTTCGCCAAGGATTTGCTGATGGTATGTTGACTGGACGCACCAAGCATTACCCAGACGCGCTTGGTCCAATACTAAAAGTCCTTGGGCATGACGAGAAAACAGGCGCAAGACACCGTGTTTACGGCATGTACATACTCGTCATGGAAGAACATGCTTACTTCTTGGCAGACTGCACAGTTAATGTGGATATGAGTGCGCAAGAATTGTCCGAGGTTGCGGTACTCACTGCTAAGGTCGCTGAGTCGTTGGGCTGGGAAGCCAAAGTTGCCATGCTATCTTTTTCTAATTTTGGTAGCTCACATCACCCAGAGTCATCTAAAGTTGCTGAAGCTGTAGCCATCTTGCACAACAATCATCCTACCTTACTCGTCGATGGTGAAATGCAAGCTGATACAGCTGTCAACCCAGACATTTTATCCCAGTACCCATTTTCCAAATTGCAAGATGGTGCCAATGTGCTCATCTTTCCAACCATGCAAGCAGGCAATATTGCCTACAAGCTGCTAAAAGAGCTGGGTGGAGCAACCGCCATTGGTCCAATTCTTATGGGGCTACCTCAGCCCGTTCATGTTTTGCAAACAGGGGCAAGTGTTGATGATATTGTGAATATGGCTACCATTGCTTCAGTTGGGGCTGCAAACATCACAGCATAGGGGGAAGTATGCAGAGTATTCTTAAAGCAATACCACTATTCTCAGAATTAAATGACGATGAAATCGCATCTATTGAAAAACTGATTACCACACATGAAGTCAACAAACATACTGTCGTACTACATGAAGGTGAAGACGGAGGCTCTTTATTTATCATACTCGAAGGCTCAGTTAAAATATCATATTATGCTCCCGATGGTCGAGAAGTTGTGCTTGCAGTGTTAGAGCAAGGTGCCTTTTTTGGTGAAATGTCGCTATTGGACAAACAGCCCAGATCAGCGACAGTTAGCACCCTAACAAATACCAAACTGGCTCAAATTCGCCGAATTGACTTTGAACGCCTGTTACTCCAACAACCTACTGTCACACTCAAGCTTTTAGCCGAGACCGTATCGCGCCTGCGCCGAACCAGCCAACTTTTGGAGCGTGTCAGCACTATGGATGTACCACACCGCTTATATTGCTATCTTAAAGATTTTGGGCACCGCTTCGGCAAAGATAGTCCTGATGGTATGAAAATCGTTAAACTACCTACCCACCAGATGATTGCCGATCAGCTTTCCACCAGCCGCGAAACCATTTCTCGTGCGGTAAGCTCCCTTAAAAAAGAAGGCATTATCATCAAAACAGGTAACCCTGGCGAATCCAAACTGGATACCCAAGCTTTGGAAACGCTATTGCAGCCCCTTTATTAACGAGGAACATGGACACAACCAGCCCTGCTACCTATGCTTCTGCTTAAATATTAATTGAAATACCATTGGAGTGAACCCATGGATGACAACAATCTAAACCCGGCAATTCCTGTCTTGATCGAAGATGAGATGAAAAGCTCATATCTTGATTATGCAATGAGCGTAATCATTGGGCGAGCGTTACCCGATGCCAGGGATGGCTTAAAGCCTGTTCATCGCCGCATTTTATATGCCATGCAAGACTTGGGCTCCACTGCTGATAAACCCTACAAAAAATCTGCGCGTATCGTCGGTGATGTGATTGGTAAATATCACCCTCATGGTGATACAGCTGTTTATGATGCTATGGTTCGTATGGCGCAACCTTGGAGTATGCGTCATGTCTTGGTCGATGGGCAAGGCAACTTTGGTTCTGTCGATGGCGATTCCCCTGCTGCCATGCGTTATACTGAATCACGCATGAGCAAACTATCTGCCGAGCTTTTAGCTGACCTTGATAAAGATACTGTTGATTTTGGCCCCAACTATGATGAATCCTTAACGGAACCCAAAGTGTTACCTGCCAAATTCCCTAACTTGCTTGTTAATGGATCACAAGGTATTGCAGTAGGTATGGCAACCAATATTCCACCACATAATCTTGGTGAAAGCATTAACGCCATTATTGCGTTGACCAAAAACCCAGATATTGATGATGAAGAGCTCATGCAAATCATGCCTGGCCCTGATTTCCCAACAGCAGGCTTTATTTACGGGCGTAAAGGGATGCGAGACGCATTTGCCAGCGGCCGTGGCTCTATTACTATGCGAGCTAAAATTGTGATTGAGCGCAACGCACGCACCAAGCGCGAGTCATTGGTTGTTGTTGAGCTCCCCTATCAAGTCAATAAAGCAAAACTACATAAACATATTGCCGAATTAGCCAGAGACAAGAAAATTGAAGGCATTGCGGAAGTTCGTGATGAGTCCGACCGTGATGGTATGCGTTTGGTCATCGAATTAAAGCGTAATGAAGTACCTGAAGTCATCATCAATAATCTATACAAACAAACAGCGATGCAGTGCAATTTTAGTTGCAACTATTTGTCCTTACTTGATGGTCAACCCAAGCTTTGTGGTGTTCGTGAGCTTTTGCTTCACTTCTTGGATCATCGCCGCCAAGTGGTAACCCGCCGCTGCTTATTTGATTTGAAGAAAGCTGAAGCCAAGCTTCATATTTTAGAAGGCTTGCTCATTGCGTTGGATAATATTGATGCTGTTATCAAATTGATTCGTGCCAGCAAAACAGGCACTGAAGCCAAAGAAAATCTTTGCAGCACATTCAACTTATCTGAAAAACAAGCCCAGGCTATCCTGGATATGCGCCTGCAACGCTTAACTGGACTTGAGTATGATAAAATTAAAGCCGATCATGACGAAACACTACGACTGATTACTTACCTTAAAGAAGTATTGGCTGATGAAAAGCTGTTAATGAAGGTTATTGTTGAAGAGTTGGAGCAAGTGCGTGACAAGTATGCTACCCCTCGCCTGTCTAAAATTATCGATGAAACAGCAGAGCTATCGATTGAAGACCTGATTGCTGAAGAAGACATGGTGGTTACCATCTCCAACGAAGGTTATATCAAACGCAATGCAACCAGCCTATATCGTGCGCAACGCCGTGGCGGCAAAGGCAAAACAGCCATGACCACCAAAGATGAAGACTTTGTCCAACAGTTAATGGTCGCCTCAACCCATGACTTCTTACTATTTTTCTCCAATAAAGGTCGTGTATTCCGCAAAAAAGTATATGAAATTCCACAAGCAGGTCGTGCGGCCCGTGGCAAGGCCTTGATAAACTTATTGCCTGTTGAAAAGGACGAAAAAATATCAGCAACATTGGCTGTACGCGAGTTTGAAGAAAATAAATATATCGTAATGGCAACCAGCAATGGTATTATCAAAAAAACACAACTTACTGAATATAAAAATATTCGTGCCAGTGGCATTATTGCTATCCGCTTGGACGAAGGTGATGACTTAATGGCGGTAGCTATTTCTGATGGTGAACAAGACATTATGCTTGCTTCAAGCAATGGTAAGGCTATTCGCTTTAGTGAAAAAGATGTTCGTCCGCTCAGTCGGAGCACGCGTGGTGTGACTGGTATTCGCATGAGTCCTGGTAGTCGCGTCATTTCCATGGCCGTTGTTGCTGATAAGGCAACTCTGCTGGCTGTGTCAGAAAATGGATTTGGCAAACGCACAGCCATCAGTGAATACAACACTCAAAAGCGAGGTGGGCAAGGTGTGTTTACACTCAAAACTGGAGGCCGCAATGGTGATATGGTTGCCGCCCTTCAGGTGCTTGATGACGATCAAGTCATGCTAATAACAGATACAGGTCGCTTGGTACGCATCCGAATGGATAGTGTCTCTGTTATCGGGCGCAATACACAAGGAGTAACACTCATTGACTGTTCTGCCAAAGAGCGGGTTATTGGCGCAGTTCGTGTCGCTGAAAAACAAAATGTTCATGATGATGGCATGATTGAAAACCATGCTGATACACACGAAGAAACCACAGAACCAAAAAGGGAAAGTCAAACATGATTGATCGCAAATCACTACGCAACAATGCAGCAATGCTGGAAGAAGCATTAAGTAAGCGTGGAACACATGTGATTTCAGAAGGTTCAGCATGGGCTAAAGCCATCATGTTAGATAAAGAGCAACGCCAGCTAAAAACCGCGTTTGAAAACCTTCAGGCAGAACGAAAAAGCGTATCCAAGCACATTGGGCTGAAAAAAAGCAAAGGTGAAGATGCTTCTGCTGAACTTCAGCGTATGGGTGAAGTGAGTAAAGAAGCCAAAATACTAGAGGCAAAAGCCAAAGAAGCAGAAGCCGCGTTTACTTTAGCTTTACTTGAAATCCCTAATATTCCACATGCGTCTGTACCAAAGGGCGACAATGAGAATGACAATGAAGAAATTTGTCGATGGGGAACCCCCCGCACCGACAAAGTCCCTGCACATTGGGATATTGGTGAAGCCTTGGATATTCTCGACTTTGATACAGGTGTAAAGCTTGCAGGCAGCCGCTTTTCTGTTCTAAAAGGCTATGGCGCACGCTTAGAGCGTGCTTTAATGCAATTTATGCTCGATACCCATGCAGATAAACACGGTTATGAAGAAGTATGGGTTCCTGCTATTGCCAATCGCAAAACCATGACGGGAACAGGACAGCTACCTAAATTTGAAGAAGATTTATATCACCTTGAAAGTGAAGACTTATTCCTTATACCTACGGCTGAAGTGCCTATAACCAATATGTATCAAGACACCATTCTTGAAGCCACACAGCTTCCCATTAAACACTGCGCATACACGCCATGCTTTCGCCGTGAAGCAGGAGCAGCAGGACGCGACACGCGAGGTATGATTCGCCAACATCAGTTTGATAAGGTTGAGCTAGTACAATTCGTTCACCCCGAAAAAGCTTTAGAGGCTTTGCATGAACTCTTATCTCACGCCACAAGCATCCTTGAAGCTCTAGAGCTTCCTTATCGCTTGGTTAATCTGTGCTCTGGTGACTTAGGCTTCTCCGCAGAAAAAACTTTTGATCTTGAGGTTTGGTTGCCCAGCCAAAAAACATACCGTGAAATCTCCTCTTGTTCATCCTTTGGACAGTTTCAAGGTAGGCGGGCAGGCATCCGTTTCCGTGATGACGCAGGAAAACCGCAAGCTGTTGCAACCATCAATGGCTCAGGTTTAGCAATCGGACGCACTTTGGTTGCAATCATGGAAAACTACTGGTGCGAAGATGACAGTGTATCCATACCCAAGGTCTTGCAGCCCTACATGGGTGGCTTAACTAAAATTAAGAAAGCATATCGATGAAAGCAAACTATCTTTTAGCATACCTGCTTTTCTTCCTGCTATCGGCTTGCGCAAAAAGCATGGATTTAAGCTTGTCAGACTCAGCAGAACATGACTATAAGATTGCAGAACGCCTTGTTGCGGAAGAAAAATATGCTCGCGCGGCGGAATACCTGGGGAACTTTATGAGCAAGCATCCATACAGTGCTTACACCACTCCTGCTGAGTTGTTGCGCATCAAAGCCGCGTACTTGAATGGTGAGTTCATCTTAAGTGAAACCTTATCCACTCGCTTTATTGACGCACACCCTGAACACCCTAAACGCGACTATGCTGAATACATTTTAGGTATGAGCTACTATCACCAATCGGAAAGTGAGTTTCATGAGCAAGTGTTTTCAAACAAGGCACGAAATACATTTATTGCCCTAAACAAACGCAAGCCAAATCATGCATATGCCAAAGAAACAAAGAAGTATATTCGCCTACTCACCAATCGCATCGCAAAGCACGAGCTACTGATTGGTAAGTTCTATTTTGAACGGAAACTGTATGTCGGCGCTATCAATCGCTTCATTGTTGTAAAAAATGACTTCCCTGATGCTGAGGTTGCAGCAGAATCTTTGTATTGGCTTGCTTCTGCATACTTGTCCCTTGCCCAGCGTACATATGCAAAAGAAGTGGTTACAACACTAAACCATCGTTTTCCCCATACAATATGGCAAAAGAAAGCAGCACAACTCCAATAATGATACGCCACATTGTTGTAACCCTTGTCATATTTCTAACCTCATGCACAGATCTGGACAAGCATGATATTGATACCCTGCTTGAACAGCGTAATGCGGTTATTAGCGCAAAAAACACCCAAGCATATACAAAACTATTAACACATGAATACCTTACGCACCAAGGAAACCAAGACATTCGAGACATTCAACATGTTTTTGACACCTTTGATAAAGTTGAGATGCAAACACGAGACCGTATCATTCAAATCCTTGATGCAAACCGTGCCATTGTTGAACAAACTTATATCCTTAAGGTCTTTGCGAATGGTGAGTGGCGGAAAATAGTCAAACGCGAACAACTCATACTTCAGCGTGAAGACAAGCAATGGAAAATCAGTAATGGTTTGTAATCACAGATGCCCTCGTAGCTCAGATGGATAGAGCAACCGCCTCCTAAGCGGTAGGCCACAGGTTCGACTCCTGTCGAGGGCACCAGTTACAAAGCGTATGTTTACATATCACCATCAATATGGATAAAAACACATTTTTGAAGCTTATGGGGGTTATACTTTGCCAAATCATTTTCCAACAATTCTTGATCTTATAGGAAATACACCATTGGTTCGGATTCAACATCTAACCAAGCACTTACCAAATAATATTCATATTTTAGCCAAACTTGAGCGTTACAACCCTGGTGGTTCTGTAAAAGACCGCCCCGCCTTGTGGATGATTAACGATGGTATCAAAACAGGGAAATTAACCAAAGACAAAATTATTTTTGACTCCACATCAGGCAACACGGGCATTGCGCTTGCCATGATTGGTGCAACATTGGGATACAAAGTTTGCTTGGTTATGCCCGCAAATGTCTCAGAAGAGCGTAAACGCATGTGCAAAGCCTTTGGTGCAGAGTTGGTGTTTTCCGATCCTATGGAAGGTTCAGATGGTGCCATTGTGTTGGCACGCGAAATATATGAAGCAAATCCACACTTATACTTTAAGCCCGATCAATATAATAACCCAGCCAATCCACAAGCCCATATTGAATCTACTGGTCCTGAAATTTGGCGAGATACTCAAGGAGAAGTTACCCACTTTGTCGCATCCATTGGTACATCAGGCACACTAATGGGAACAGGGCAATACCTCAAAGCTCAAAACCATAACATACGGGTCATCGCATCTGAGCCCGACTCCCCTTTTCATGGTATTGAAGGCTTAAAGCACATGGAATCCAGTATTGTTCCAGGTATTTATAGTCAACATGGCTTTGATATAAAGCTCGGCATCACAACCGAGGATGCATATGAATACACTCAACGCCTCGCATCTGAGGAAGGCATTTTATGCGGACAATCATGTGGTTGTGCCCTTGCTGCAGCTATCCAAACCGCAGAACAACTAGCCCAGCAAAACAAAGGTGGTATGATTGTTTGTATATTTCCTGACGGCGGTGAAAAATATTTAAGTACTGCCGTATTTGCTGATGGCACAGTTTTTCAGGGCGAAGGTATTTAACAGCTTCACCCTTCTGACTTTTCATCTTGCTGTAATTGTTCAAGTAAGATTTCCTCGCGGTTCACTGCAACCTCACGCGGAGCTTGAATACCAAGACGAACTTTGCCGCCTTGCACTGCCAGCACTTTAATTTGTATCTCTTCACCAATGGTGATGGTCTCGCCTGACTTTCGTGTAAGAATTAACATACTCGCTTTTATAGCAAGGATAACGCCAAACTGCAAACCCCATATATGCTTTGATGCTTCCTGAATCGCCCGCCGGAAGACTTTTTTGGCTACATCATCCAAAAAAGTCCGCTTGTGCGCACCTATCCTAAGGTGCGCCGTGAACAACTTGTGTCATTTTTTCATCGACTTCCACTGCTCGCCAGCGGCGGTGCATCCACAACCACTGCTCTGGGTTGCTTTTAATCACATCATCAAAGCTTTTGCACGCAGCCGTCATAATCAAAATCTCATTGGTCGCTTTATCATCTGTAAGCTCTGGGCAAGGCACATCCCAAAACTTCAGCCTAAAATTAAAGCCCTTATCTTGACGCACCAATGCCATGCCAAGCATAGGCACCCCTTTGGCAACAAAAGGCGCAGGCAGATGGGATGTGCTGGCGATATGCCCTAAAAACGGCACTTTGATGCCATTGCCCGCACCCATATGTTGATCAAGCGCGGAAACAATACAATGATTATCTTTGAGTGCTTTAAGCAACCAACGCACACCTGTATTACGAGGATAAAGCTGCGTACCAAAACGAGAACGAGCAGCCAAGGTATAAGCATCCAATGGCTTCTGATTAAGCCTGCGATAAATCATGGATGTTTGGTATCCCAATATAGAAGGTAGCAAGCCCATCAACTCCCAGTTACTAAAATGCGAAGCAAGCAAGAACACACCTTTTTGCTGTGCCAGGGCACTGTGAAGCAGATCCTTGTTTTCAATCTCAACATGAGCCAATAAGTTCTCACGGCTTGCTGAAAATACATAAGGAATTTCCATCAGGGTACGACCCATGTGCTTAAATGTTTTTTTCGCAATGGTCATGCGTTCTTTTTTGGGTCTTTCAGGAAAAACTCTTGCTAAATTACGCAGGGTCACTTCACGATGCCGCTTATCTAGGGCATAATACAAAACACCTAGCCCATCACCAATCAAGTGCATCACTGGCATAGGCACCTTGGCAAGCGCACCAAACAAAGCGCGCGTCCACCACGGAGCTTTAACACTTTTATCACTCATGATACTGTTTTAAGAAATCGATCTCGCCTCATCAATCAACATCACAGGGATATCATCGCGGATAGGGTATTCAAGCTGGCAAGCCTCACACACCAAACCTGATTTATCCTGATTGTAGTTGACCTTTCCCTTACATTTCGGACAAACTAAAATTGCAAACAAATCTTTATCAATCATTGCAACAACACTCCACTGTTTTATCTTCAACGCCCAAGCATACCCATGCTTTTTTATATTTCATTAAATTCACGATTGCAGCATAACAAAGCCTCCCTATACTTGCGGCAGTTTTTATTAACCTTCAATATGATAAGGTGGCTCTCATGTATGAATTCATAACGCAAGGTGGTACTGTCATGTACATCTTGATCGCAACCTCCTTGCTTTCCCTCACCATTATCTTTGAGCGCTTTTGGAGTTTGCGCCAATCTGCTGTGATTCCTGCATCTGATATCGTGGCCATTGAGGGCGCGGTGCGTGAAGACAATGTGGAAAAAGCCTTGGAGCTATGCAAAAAAAACAATACCGCCATGAACCGTATCCTTTGGGTCGCGCTTAAAAATCGCGGTGTTAAGCGCGGCATTATGAAAGAAATCCTAGAAGAAGTGGGCAGGCAGGAAGTAGCACACCTAGAAAGGTTTGTTGGTATTTTGGCATTGATTGCTGCTATTGCTCCTCTACTCGGGCTTTTGGGTACAGTTATTGGCATGATTGAAGTATTCCAAGTCATTTCCGTGGAAGGTGTGGGCAAGGCGGATGTTCTTGCTGCGGGTATTTCCAAAGCCTTAAATACCACGGCTGTCGGCATGTCTGTTGCCATTCCAACACTTGTCGCCTACCGCTTTTTTGAAGCCAAGGTAAATCAATATGTGATTGATATTGAACAGCACGCGCTGTATTTCGTGGACTTGCTTAAAGGCGAACGAGGGTGAACCTAAGACCAAAACATAAACGCGGCGATCTATTGGTCGATTTAACACCTATGATTGATGTGGTGTTTTTGATGCTGATTTTCTTCATGGTTAGCACCAGCTTTACTGCCAACAACAGCATCAAGCTAGACCTGCCGCAAAGTAAAGCTCAAGCTGCCAACAAAGATATTGAACAAGTCACGGTAAGCATTGATGCCAACGGTCAGTTGTTTGTCCAAGATGAGCCTGTGGCTGATGGTGAGCTTAGAACGCGTATTCTTAATGTGAGCAAAGGTGACCCCAATATGCGGGTAGTGCTGAGAGCAGATGCCGATGCCAAGCATCAACGCGTGGTTTATGTGTTGGATACCGTGCGAGAATTGGGTATGGGTAAAATTGGCATTGCAACTGTGCCTGTAAGTGGAAGTTAAACATGCGTATTGTACAAAAATTTGGTGGTACTTCTGTAGGCTCGATAGAGCGTATTCAAGCAGCCGCAGACATTGTGAAAGCAGAATTGGATAAAGGGCATGAAATCGCTGTGGTTGTCTCAGCCATGAGTGGTGAGACCAATCGTCTATTGCGCTTGGCCAATGATATGAATGCTAACCCACCCATGCGTGAAGTAGATGCGCTGGTCGCAACGGGCGAACAAGTTACTGCGGCTCTTTTGACTATCGCGCTGCACAAGCTTGGTGTGCCCGCGTATTCATTCAGTGGTGCGCAAGCTGGCTTCAGAACTGAAGGTAGCCATAGCAAAGCCCGTATTAAAGATGTGCAAAGTAAACATTTAATTCAACATATGAAGCGTGGCGAGGTACCCGTAGTCACAGGTTTTCAAGGCATTGATGCGCAAGGTAATGTGACCACACTTGGCCGTGGTGGTTCGGATACATCTGCTGTGGCACTTGCCATTGCTGTTCAAGCTGACTCTTGCGACATTTATACTGATGTAGATGGTATTTACACCACTGACCCACGCATAGAGCCCAATGCGCGCAAGATGCGCAATATCAGTTATGAAGAAATGCTAGAGTTTGCATCATTGGGCGCAAAGGTATTACAAACACGAAGTGTCGAACTGGGCATGCGCTACAATATGCCTATTCATTTACGCTCAAGCTTTGACTTGGTAGAAGGCACTCGTGTTAGCAAAGAGGATTCAGATATGGAACGAGCAGAAATTTCAGGTGTGGCATATAATCGTGATGAAGCTAAAGTGACCATTAAAGGCATCCCTGATCAACCAGGTATTGCAGCAGCAGTGTTTGGTCCTGTCGCTGAGGCCGATATAAATGTCGATGTTATCGTACAAAATATTGCTGAAGATGGGCGCACAGATCTAACATTTACTGTGCCTCGCAATGACTACCAAGCAACCATGGACTTGCTTGAAAAGCTGCGTGTGGACATGAAAGCACGAGAAGTCATTGGTGATGACACTGTTGCCAAAGTATCCATCATTGGTGTGGGTATGCGCTCGCATACAGGTGTTGCCAAAAAGATGTTTGATGTGCTGGCACAAGAAAGTATTAATATCCAAATGATTACTACCAGTGAAATTAAAGTTACTGTGGTGCTTGAAGAAAAGTACTTAGAGCTTGCTGTTCGTGCTTTGCATCAAGCATTTGGTTTAGACCAAGCTAACCCAACTTAACTGAAAGAAAACCTTACTTCAGCAATAAATCCACAAACGATGTTGCAGCCATATCCCATGTATGCACTTGTTTGCCCGCATCTGGATGCACCCATGCCGTGATCGCCCCCGCTTTTTTGGCAACCCTCAAATTATCTTGCACATCATCAATCACCAACACTTCGCGTGCATCTACTCCTTCAGCGGCAAGCAATTGCTTTAAGGTCGCCATACAAGGTTTGGGTGTATATTGGTTAAAACGAATATCATAAATGGTCGCAAAACAATCACGGATACCCAAAGCATCCAAAATTGTTTCGGCATGTTCTTTGGTACCATTGGTATGAATCACTTTACGCATGGGCATGGCTTGCAATACAGCGTGCAACTCATCATGTGGCGATAGCAATTCATGAGCAGCCACATCGTGGACTTCCAGCAAAAATGGTTCTGCTTCATGCCCGTGGTGCAGCATCAAGCCTTTAAGTGTTGAGCCATATTGCTTCCAATATTTGATGCGAATATCATCTGCCGATTGTTTATCCAAACCCAATTCTCGCTGAATATAGGCAATCATCTTTTGGTCCATGCGTGCAAACACACCATTATCTGCAGCATACAAGGTATTATCAAGGTCAATGACAGCAAGGGAAATATGATAAGCGTGAAACATGGCAGAAAGCTAAAGTTTATTACAAAACTTGCAAAATATGGCGTAAATCACAATCATGCGATTGTTTTATGGTTTCTGGGGGAGTTTTATGTCGCTTTTTAGTCGTTTAAGCCAAGGTTTACGCAAAAGCCGTGAAAGCCTAACATCATTATTTCCTGGGCAAGCCAAAGAAAAACTTTCCGATACAGAGTGGCAAGATATTGAAGATGCATTGGTCATGGCTGATTGCGGTGCGCAAGTTGCTATGGATTTGGTAACACAAGCTAAAAAATCCAAGCAACCTATACAAACACTCAAAGCAAACATGCAAGCCATATTAACCAACAACACACCTATCCGAGAAGCCAAACCCTTTGTCCTTTTGATTGCTGGTGTCAATGGTACAGGCAAGACCACAACCATTGGTAAGCTTGCCCATATGTATGCCAAACAAAATAAAAAAGTTCTCATTGGTGCAGCGGATACTTTCCGTGCCGCAGCTGTAGAGCAACTGAGCGTTTGGGTTGAGCGTGCTGGTGCGGACATGGTCAAACAAGCTGAAGGCGCGGATCCTGCATCGGTTGCCTTTGATACAATATCCCGTGGTATCTCGAAAAACTATGATGTGATTATTATTGATACCGCAGGGCGTGTGCAAACTGACACAGGGCTCATGAACGAATTGGCTAAAGTTTACCGTGTAATGGGAAAAGCACTGGATGGCTGCCCACATGAGGTATGGCATGTCGTCGATGGTGGCACAGGGCAAAACGCTATCGCACAGGTTGAGAAGTTTCGTGAAGTGATTCACACTACAGGCTTGATTGTCACCAAGCTAGACGGCACAGGCAAAGGTGGCATTTTACTGCAACTCTGCGATAGGTTTAAACTTCCTGTACGCTATGTGGGTGTGGGTGAAGCTTTGGAAGATTTAATGCCATTTAATCCTTCAGCTTATGTGGATAGCCTCCTACCCCAGACCTCTCACCCAGAAGGCTAGGCAAGCTGCCACAAACGCTTACCCTTAAACAACACGGGCTTCCACTTGGACTGATTGCCTGAAGGAAGCTCTGCAGCACCAGTAATCAAGTAGCCATCAGGGCTCATGGTTTTGGCAACCCTATCAATCACTTTTTTTCGTTCCTCCATCGTAAAGTAAATCAACACATTCCTCAGGAAAACTATATCAAATGGACCAAAACGACGAACCTGGCTGGGCAACAGGTCATCTACTAAATTGGCCGTTTGAAATTGCACCATACTTTTAATATCAGAGGAAATAGACCATACCTCCTTTTGCTCATCTTGATTAAAAAAGCGAACCAGGCGTGTAACTGGCATGCCTCGCTGTACTTCCATTTGTGAATACTCTCCTTTTTTCGCATAGCAAATAGCTTCTTGAGACAAATCTGTGCCTAATATTTTCACACGCTTATGCGCCTGAGGAATAGACTCGCTAGCCGCAATGGCTATTGAATAGGCTTCTTGCCCCCGTGATGCTGCTGCCGACCAAATGCGAATCGGTGAAAGCCTATGTTTACCATGCGTAAGCTCTGGCAAGATAAGTGTCTCCAATGCCTCGTAAGGGTATTGATCACGGAAAAATAATGTTTCATTGGTGGTCATCGCATCCACAGCAGCCTCAGCAACCGCTGAAGACTCTTGCTGGCGAATACGATAAATAAGCGTATTGATATCCGATGCGGCATGTGTTTTTAACAGTGGTTGAAGGCGTGTTTGAATCAAGTATTTTTTATCTTGTTGAATCACTATACCACTCTTGCGCTGCAAAAAATCACGAAACCAATGAAACTCTGTATCTCTCATCAACGATACTCCACACATTGTATCAAACGCCTGCCAATCGATTCCAAAGGTAAAATGTCATGTGCTGCCCCCAAATGCACAGCTGCACCTGCCATACCCCAAACCGTACTGGAAGCTTTATCTTGCACAATCACATGATTGTGCGTATCAAAAAGGTGCTTTGCCCCTTTTGCCCCATCATCACCCATACCTGTGAGAATGACCGCCAATGTTTTGATCCGGGGAGATAACTCAGCCAACGAATCAAACAAAACATCAACTGAGGGAATACAATGGTTAACCTTTTCACCTACTTCCAAAGCAACCCTTAAACGCGAGCCCAAAGCTTTGATTTTCATATGTATATCACCTGGTGCAATATAAATATGCCCTGCTTTTAGAACTTCTCCATCTTTTGCCACAGTACATAAAAGCCGACTCTCTTTTGTGATGCGTTCGGCTAACTTCTCAATAAACACCTTGGGCATATGTTGCGTAATCACAATAGGAACCGGGAAATCTTCAGGCAAGGGCTTCAATATGTCTGCCAAAGCATTGGGACCACCAGTGCTGGAGCCTACAGCGATAATTTGCGGGCATGTTTTCCTATGCTGCCGGCTTAATGACATGTTTTTCCTCCATCAGATACTTCCGCATGCGCAATACCTAAGATGTCAAGCTTTTCAACAACAACATCTTCGTTGAAAGGCTTCATGATATATTCATTTGCCCCTGCCGCCAGCGCACTCAACATCGAGCCCATACTGGTTTCGCATGTCACCACCACCTTAGGCTCTTCAATATACTGTGGCGTCAACCTAAGCTCGACTAAATAATCATAACCACTTTGTGTAGGCAAGTTAAAATCCAGTAATATCAATGCAATATCAGGATATGTATTCATCATTACCTTGGCTTGCTCTGCATCTTCAGCTTGCACAACATCAAATGCGAGGTGATGCAAAATATCAACCATCAATGATCGGGTTTCACTATCATGATCTACAGCCAAAGATCGCATGATTAATGTACCACTGTTTCTGCTTGCAATGTATTGACATTGGGGATGGTTAGCCCTATAAACCTATCCACATTAACCAACACCAATACCCGATCATCTTGCTTTAACACACCATCACTGACTTGTCGCCAAATCGCCGCCAAAGACTGTGGAGTGGCTTCAAAAGCATCTTCATTCATGGTAATCACTTCACCCACATCATCCACAATTAAACCGAAGTCTTCGCCACTAATGGTTTCGACAATAGCTACATGGAAAGGTACACCTTCATCCCGCCTGGGCAGACCAACCACTTGCCGAACTTCCAGTTCCGTAATCACCCTACCACGCAAGTTAATCAGCCCTGCCACTGCATCGGGAGCCTTGGGCATATGTGTCCGCAGCTGCTGCTTTACCACTTCTCGTACCTGCTGTACACGAAAGCCGATCCATTGTTCCCCAACACGGCAAGTTAAAAGCTCTGTTGTATGTTGTGATACTTTATGCTGTGTTGGAACTAATACCTGTTGCATAACAACTCCTATGCTGCCATGGTAGCAGTGCTATTGTTGCTGTTTTGTACGGGCAAAGAAGGCAAATGCTCTTGTAAAATGCGTGTAATGCTCTGCACCAAATGCTGGCTATCTGTTTTGGATAAAATATCGGAAAACACATGATTACCCACTGCTTGTATATCAAGATCCTGCTTGCCGGTTAGCGCAACTACAATCACTTGATGCAAAGATGGTTGCTGCTTCACCCATGTTGCCAACTCCACACCATTCACATTGGGCATTTCAATATCTGTAAGAATTAAGTCCGGAATAAATGTTGCCAACACCTCTTTTGCCTTTTCACCATCTTCTGCTATACGAATGATGAAGCCCATACTCTCCAGCATAGGAATGACCAACTGACGAAAAAACTGAGCATCTTCAACAAATAAAACTTTAAGTGAATCACCTTGGCTATGGTTTACAAACCAATCTGGATCAGCGCGTTGTACCACTTCAAACACATTCACCACTTCTGTAGCAACACCCTGAATCACTGTTGTACCTAGAAATAAAGGATTGTCAGAGCCTTTCTTGATTTCCATTTCAACTTCCAGGATATCCTCCACATCATCCACCTGCAAACACATCCGTTTACCATTATTGGGGTCACCATCAGAAAGAATAAGACAATAAACATCTTCATCCTTTTGCTGCGTTGTGGGTGGTAAAGCAAGCAAATCTGCCCATCGCAATACCGTAATTACTTCACCACGATATTGTAAAACTTCACCTGCCGCTGTTTTTTCAATACGCTCAGACTTAATATGCTCCAAACGCTCAACCAGAGTCATGGGAATGGCATAGTGCATCCCTGCTTGGCTAAATAAAAGGCTATGTTGCTGTTTATCCACATGCCCCACCAAGGCTTCATCTTCCAGGTGCTGTGCAGTTTCCATATCCGATGAAAGTTGAATCATGGATGCAAGACCATTGCAGTCAAAAATGGGAATGACTGTTCCATCACCTAAAATGCTGCACCCACCATAGAAGTTCAAGTGTTGAAAATGAACCCCTAGAGGTTTCACAACAATTTCTTCTGCTCCATAAATTTGATCTACAAGAATACCAAATGTTTTGTCACCCAAATCAACAACCACAATGGAGCCCGACAAGCTATCATCACTGGATAAGTCCAAGACAACTTTTAACCGCATCACAGGCAGCAACTTGCCTCGCAATCGATAAAATGGTTGCCCTGCAATCAAGCGCCAATCATCAGAATCATCAGGTGTACTTAATAATTCTTGTACACTCATTTGCGGAATTGCAAAGCGCTGCCCTTCACAGCCAATGACCATAGCAGAGATAATAGCCAGCGTCAGTGGAATACGTATGCGTAATGTTGTGCCCTGCCCTACGGTACTATCAATATCAACACTACCACCCACACGCTCAATTTCTGTTCGTACCACATCCATACCGACACCACGACCTGAAAAGTTTGTAACCTTATTAGCCGTGGAAAGTCCAGCATGAAAAATGAGTTGCAGGGCAGATTTTTGAGACATACTCTCAGCCTGTTCTTGACTCAACACACCCATATTTACAGCTTTTTGTTTAATCTTATTCGCATCAATACCACCACCATCATCATGGATAGTAATCAAAATGAAGCCTGACTCTTGCTCTGCTGATAAGGTTAATGTGCCGTGCTCTGGTTTATGGCTTTGCCTGCGCTTTTCTGGCGTTTCAATGCCATGATCACAACTGTTGCGAATAATATGGGTGAGTGGATCTTTAAGTGCATGAAGAATGGTGCGGTCAAGCTCTGTATCCTCACCTTGCATTACAACCTTGATTTTCTTACCTAGTTGTTTACCAATATCGCGTACAATGCGCGGCACACTACTCCATATAGTTTGGATCGGTTGCATCCGCGTGCGCAGCAACTGCGCCTGCAACTGTTCTGTAATCTGATCCACATCCCGCCCTATGCGCATCAACTCCATCGAACCTGATGCACGCACCATTTGCACCAAACTGTTGCGTGTTAATACCAACTCACCAACCTGATTCATCAGCTCATCAAGCAGCCCAATATCTACACGAATGCTGGCATTTCCTTGTGGCTTCTTAATAGACACTGAAGAAGTGCTTGGCCCTTCTTTCTGTGTTGACTGTTTTGTTTCTGATGTGAGTTCAGCTGTTTTGACTGCTTCATCCGATACTGTGGGAATATCATTGCTTTCTAGATCAACCGCAGCTTCTCTCCTGGGAGCCTTTTTAGGCTTATCAGATTGTCGCCCAGAGCTCTTAGCCAGCGTACGCTCTTCTTGCCCTGGTTGCTTCACAACAGAGCGGGCAATGCCAAGTATCTTCAACGCATCTGCCGCTGTTAGCGGCTCAATTTCACGCAATTTAGCAAACCCAGCCGCAATCACATCCGCTGCTGTTATCAAATGGTTTTCTTCCAATGCCTGCAACACAGGCTGCTCAAAGCCATCTAACCATGTTACAGCCAATGCCTTTTG
The DNA here is from genome assembly GCA_026982535.1 of Ghiorsea sp. Taxonomy (GTDB): domain Bacteria; phylum Pseudomonadota; class Zetaproteobacteria; order Mariprofundales; family Mariprofundaceae; genus Ghiorsea. Next base: position 40,359 of record JALSGX010000216.1, read on the forward strand.
ACCATCACCTTCATTCGCAACCATACGCTCACAAGCTTGAAGTCGTGCAATCAAATCAGAATGATCAAGGTTTGGCTCTTTACCTTCGGCTTCCAAACCTTCCAGAAGCTGAGTAATGGCATCAGCACACTCCAAAAGCAAAGAAACAATATCCTCATCGACAGGGTATTTCAGTTGGCGAATACGATCCAATAGATTTTCGCCCGCATGCGCTATTTTTTCCAAGTGGGTCAGGTTTAGAAAACCACAACTTCCCTTTACCGTGTGTATAGTTCTAAAAATCGCATCCAACAGATCTGCATCCTCAGGATTAGCTTCCAAATCCATAAGTTGCTGTTCAATGTGTGCTAGATTTTCATTGCTTTCAGCCAGGAATTCAGCCAAGAGTTCTTCATCCATTACCTTTCTCCTATGCTCACCCACTTTCCAAGCTTAAAACAGCATCCCACCCACAGTTTCAATCAAAGCATCAGGTTCAAAGGGTTTGACCAGCCATGCGGAAATACCTGAGTTGTGCCCAATAGTCTTCTTATCCTCACCTGACTCAGTTGTGAGCATTACAATGGGTGTCTCAACATACTTTTCATGTTCTCTAAGTTTTTGAATCATGGTTAGACCATCCATGTTTGGCATATTCAAATCTGTTAAAATCAAATCAAAAGGAGGATCTGCCTGTAGTGCTTTATCCAAACCTTCCTGCCCATCTCTGGCCTCTTCCACACCAAAATCTACAGACAGCAGCGTGCGTTTTACTGTCATGCGTACCATCATTGAATCTTCCACAATCAATATTCTAGGACCACTCATAACTCACCCCTTAACACCATGCGTTCTTCTTCCATCACATACCGCTTAGACACTTCTTCTTCCCATAATGCTGCATCAGATACATCAGGTTGTGCCGTTGCCCAATCATCCAAACATGACTTAACATTATTTAATCTCTGGCTGACACGATCGATATTTTGCAAGTCAGTTAACGCATCCATGATGGCAGCTTCCACTTCAGGAGACACTCCCATATCTAAAATACCCATCAACTTTGCTAATCCACCCTCACTACTGCTTTGTAGCAAATCCACTGAACCTTCAACCTGCTTTTGTAACACACGAAGCAAGCGTTTATCTGCTTGTTTGGGCCATACTGTTTCACTCATCACTTCTCCTTGAACAGCCTCATGGTGTACCACGGCTTTTTCTTCAGCTTCAACCATAGCTGTTGTGTCTATTACACGCCTTTCAGGCTGCTTACCCTTATCCATGCCTTTATCTGCAACAGCATGATCTACAACCTTGGCTTCATCATGCTGGGCAATATCATCACCACGGCTTGTTTCTTTATGCTTAAGCACACCACGGCGACAGAAAAACAATGATGCAGTTTGTTGAGGTACATCCATTTCCGATACAGGTGAACCTGCCAGTAATGTCATTTGCCTAACTTGACCTGCCTGGTGAGGAAACAGGTGATCCAAGGCTGAGAACATTGAATACTGATGCTGATTCATATCCGCTTTTAGATATGCCATAAGCACCCAGCCCCGTCGCAACGCTTCTCGATAAACTCCATCCCAAGCGGTTTGACTGCCTTCCTCCAAAAGCCTTGAAGATTCAACATCCTCAACCAACACAGCATCACCAAGCATGTCTTCCATAAACTCATAAACATATTCATCCGTGATTGTCTCCTCTGGATATTGGGTGTGTCTAGCTTGTGTAAGCAATTGCCTTGCCATAAATACATCATGAAAAGCATCAGGTGAACCCACCCGAATATCCAGAACAGGATATTGCTGTGCCGCTGCCTGGAAATCTGGGATAAAGTCTCCATTTCTTGGTAAAACCATGAGCTTGGGTGGCGACCACCATTTGGTCTTTTCCTTGCGCCTGCTTAACATACCTCCAACCTCATGCAACCATAGTTCCAACAAAGAATCCTCAGTTCCATCACCGCTCTTTCCAGGGTACAACATCATCACCTTGCAGCCTCGCAATTTGGCTTCTAATACTTGAGTATCCAAACCATCCCAAGCATGAACATGAAGGTTCAACACACATGAACCTGAAGCATTCACCTTGCTCTCAATATCTGCCAAAGCTTGCTGCTGCATCGTCAAATGTTTTGCATCACAAGTGCTAAAAACATGACAAGTTAACTTATGATGACGCTCCGCCATTTCTTCAATCATGGCTGCAAGTCCTGGGTGCCATCCCAAAAACATCATGGATAAATCCCAAGTTTCTGCCCAAGTAAAGGCTTGAAGCTCATTATGGTGTGTGCGTTCACCCAACCCAAAACTCTGATTCAAAATACTCGCCCACAGCAGTCGCTCCCGCCCTAAAACAATAAGCACATCAAAGTGTTCATCTTGTGAGAGATGGATTAAGTCGCTACATAAAATATATGTGCCATCACTTCGTCTTGCCGCCAACACATTAAGCCCCTGCTCAAAGGTGTTGGTCAGCCATGCTTCTAGTAGCATTTGCTTTTGTTCATGTTGAATCATTGCACCTGCGCTACTGGTATAAACCTCAAAATGCCAAATCATAGCATTAAGCCCTGATTCCCCTGCCACAATATCAAGCATCTGAATACCAAGCTCAGGCATTTGGCTACAATGGTGCATTTGATACAACATCCTCGCCCGAACCGATGATGAGTCCAACACTTTCATCGCTAGGGAACCTGCATAAACATCCTGGATACTTGGCGGTAATACACTTTCAGAAATACATAGCCCATCCACATGCAACTCACGCGCGAGATGGTGCATATCGGCAACCTCTGTAGGATCCATATGATGATGATGTTTCGCTATAAACATCACCACTTGACGAACACCTGTAATATTAAACTGGGCAATAATATTGCGTGCGCCCTTCACCACTTCTCGTATGCTTAACCAAGCGCCAACTTGAGATGCACGAACTTGCGCTTGCCCGTGAAATATCCACACTGAAGGAAAAGAGTGTTGCATTCGAGCACAAAGTTGACCCAACTTATGCAAAATAGGCAAAGCTTGCTCGTTATATCCCATAAACAAAATATGCTCTCGTGCCGACAACGAACTATTGGCAAGCTCATCAAGCATATATTTCATCACATTCGAGCCTAAGCTTACCACCAGGGCAAAAAAGAAAATGCCCGAAAGAACCAATACCACAGTGACCACAGCCAATGTTGGTGAAAAGGCTTCAGATGGTGCAGCACCAGGATCAATCATCAAGCGAAAAACATACAATAAGACTTGATATGGTGTGTAATCAATTTGGTTTGTCTCACCATCATCATTCATGTCCAAAGCAGGGTAAACATACCATATCGCAACCGCACCCACGACCATGTACGCAGCAAACAAACCTGCAAGCATACTACCTTCTTGGCGAATCTCAGGAAGAAAAAGCACGCGCCTTGCTGCTTCAACAATGCGCCCAAGCGGGTTAAGCATGATTAAAAAGCGTGCCAAACGAAGGGCTATCCAAGCCGTACTCAGCTGAGGAACAATACCCATGACTGCAATTGCTGCGAATATATCCAAAGGAACAAATGCTAGCTCAAAAGTTCTGCGTTTACCTCGTGGTAGAATGCGATAAACTGAATATGCCCGATAGCCTGTTTCAATAATAAGCAGCACACCAATATAGATTGCAGCCCAAGGCAAGCTCCATGCCACTGCCGATAACGCGAGCATTGCCATGGCAAGAGGAAGCGAAAAAACCATAGCATCAAAAGTGAGAAAACGAAAAATGCGCAACATCCGTAGCATATACATACCACGAAACAGCCTGACAATTCTCAAATAAACACCTTGATCCAGCACAGATGCTGGCATAAGTATGGTGATAAACATACTTAAAGTAGCAATGCCATCCAACATAAGAAAAACAAGCTCAAGTTTATTCCGAAAGCCGCGCTCCTTTTGCAACCAAAGGCGCATAGCCCATTCCACAGTAAAAAAAACAGCCATGGGCAATAACACAAAGAAATAACGCTCAAAAAAACATAAGGCTAATGCCGCCATCACTACAACCGCATAACGAGGATGTGAAAATACGCGTTCACCCAGCAGCAACCACTCTCGTTTAGAATGTTGCCCTGAAATCATCTTGCGCAACCTTGTGATAATACTGCTTTGTGAAGATTGCGCTTGCTGTGAAGCATCACTTTCAACATCAGAAACAGGCTGCTGAACAAGCCGCGCATGAGAAGGGGTGTCACTACTCATAGGTATATACATCGCTTGTTGGTCTTGTGTGCTTGATAAAAGTAACTTCTCATTACATACATGCCGTTGTATTGGATGGGATTGCTTGCGCTCTAGCATTTGCGCAAGCTGTCCAAAAAATGGCTCACGCGACCTGACAAATCCTTACCTTGAGTATAAACCGAGCGAGCGGCAGTATTCACTTCTTGGGCCGCATGACCTGTTGCATCTGCGGCTTTACTTACACTGCCAATAGCCTCGCTCACCTGCTCTGTTGCCATCGACGCCGACTGCACACTTTGTACAATAAGCTGAGTTGCCTGGCTTTGCTGGTCAGTTGCCGTTGCAATAACTTCATTTGTTTTATTCATTGCTTGAATGGTATCACCAATCTTTTTAATCGCTGCAGCAGCATCTCTGCTTTCTGTTTGAATTGCTAGGATTTGCTTGGCGATTTGTTCTGTTGCCTTGGCTGTTTGATTAGCAAGCTCTTTCACTTCTCCTGCCACCACCGCAAAGCCTCTCCCAGCTTCACCAGCTCGTGCCGCCTCAATACTCGCATTGAGTGCCAGCAAATTGGTTTGTTCCGCAATATCGGTAATCACATTGACGACCTGCCCAATTTCTTCAGATACTGAAGACAGCTTGCGTACTGTTTGATTGGTGTGCTGCGCCTCATCCACTGCTTGCTCTGAAATACTGACCGCAGTTTGCACTTGCTCAATGATATGATGGATGGAGGATGCCATTTCATCTGCCGCACTTGCCGC